>VHCZ01000401.1 GCA_016871535.1 Verrucomicrobiota bacterium | reverse complement strand
TACCCTCCGCGACAGGCTTCGCACAGCGCTCGCAGGCTCGCCCATCCGCGCCGACCGAATCGAGTTCACTTTGTTCGCCTCGACAGACGAACGGCGTTACGGACTGGCCGTTCTCGTTCCATTGCTCTCCACCCCGTGTTTCCACGACGCAGTTATGGTTCAATACCGCACGATTCTTCACCGCACAGAAGCGGACTTTCACCGCTTCGACCAATCGCCATCTCAGGCGCACGAGCGCACGCGCCCTCGCGTGCCGTGGTCGGCGCCCTCGCCGACCACACTTGCCCGTCCAGGAAAAGGCATCGTTAACCGAGACGGTCTCCATGACGTTCCGACCCGCGTGGCGCTGGTCGGAACACGCGAGGGCGCGTGCGCTCCCCAACTCGTGCTGCGCGCTCGAAACTTAGTCACCGGTGTGAAGACTTGTCCAAGAATCGGCACGACAAGCGAGAAGCAATTCGCCGTCGAGGCCGCGCACACGATCGATTTTGCAGATGAGCACATGCCCGCCGTGCTATGCACACCGTCGCTGATCTGGTTCCTGGAGCACGCCGCGCGCGACGCCGTGCTGCCTTGCCTGGAATCGGGCGAAAGCACGGTCGGGATCAATGTCGAGGTCAGCCATCTGGCGGCCACGCCGGTCGGGAACACCGTGACCTGCCTGGCCCGAATCATTCACGTCGAAGGCAGTCAAGTTTCGTTTCAACTGGAAGCGCGAGACGAGTTCGAGGTGATTGCGAAGGGTTTCCACAAGCTTCAGATCATCCGCGTGGATCGATTTGCCGCGCGCGTGCAGCGGAAGAAAAAGTAGGGCAGGCTTCCAGCCTGCCCAAACGAAAATCTCCACGGCCCTCTGCCGAGTCCACGTCGGAATTCAAGGCGAGGCGGACCGTCGGCACCTGACGGCGTGCATTGGGCAGGCTGGAAGCCTGCCCTACATTCGAATTGAATTTCCCAAGTCGCGGCGGCACAGTCCGATCATGATTCCCCAGCACGAATTCTCGATCCGGGCCCCAGCCATTCAAAGCACCAGACACAAGCACTACCGGAAAGGAAGAATCGGGCCGGAAAGAACCGACGGGCTTCGCCAACGTAAGCCGACTGGCGTGATCCGTTCTTGTTTCGTGTGGGTCGCGTTTTTCCTGGTCCTCAATGCGACTCAAGCCGCCGAGCAAGGCTGGTATCCGCACGAAGGCGGCTTGTTGAAGTATCGCGTCCAGATTCGCTTCGGCGAGGAACCGGCGGACACGATGCCGGACGGATGGAAGTTCGGCCGTGTGTCCGCGGTGGCGACGGATGCGACGGGAAACGTCTATGTGTTTCAGCGCGGCAAGAAGGCCGACCCCATCGTGGTGTTCGACGCGAAGGGCAAGTATCTGCGGTCCTGGGGCCGCGGGATGTTTGGCAATCCGCACGGTCTGCGCGTCGATCGGGAAGAGAATGTCTGGGTCACGGACAACGGCGATCATCAGGTCATGAAATTCACGCGCGACGGCAAGTTGCTCCTGACGCTGGGAAAGAAGAAACAGGCGGGCACGACCCCTGACACATTCAATCGCCCCACCGACATCGCTTTCGCGCCGGCGGGCGAATTCTACGTTTCGGACGGCTACGGCAACTCGCGCGTCGTGAAATTTTCGTGCGAGGGAAACTATTTGCTCGATTGGGGCAAACCGGGCCGCAAGCCGGGCGAATTCAACACGCCGCACTCGATTGCCGTGGATTCAAAAGGAACCGTGTATGTCAGCGATCGCGAGAACAATCGCATCCAGATTTTCGACGCCAACGGGAAATACCTGCGCGCCTGGACGCACCTGGGCGCGACGCAGAATATTTTCATCACGCCCAAAGACGAAGTGTGGGTCATCACGCATCGGAACAACATCGAGAATCTGACTTACGACACGCTGGCCGGGCGCATCATGCGCATCGATCCGGCGAGCGGGAAGATTCTGGGCGCCATGGAAAGTCCGGGGCACTGGATTCATGTCACGGGAAAGAACGAAATCTTCATCGGCAGCCTGACGGGGAACGTGTTCCGGTGGTATCCGGGCTGGCTCGAAGGAGGATTGGGCGCCGAAGAGGGATTGACGCCGGCGAATCCCTGAGGCGGATTTCAAATCTATCAGTTAACGACGGTGGAGCGACGCTCCTGCGGAGCTTTCTTCGATGGGATTGGCTCGGCAGGAGCCGATCCCCACCTGAACTGAGGGGATACGCAAATTTTCCGTTTGATATCCGGCCCAGGAGTGCTAAGGGTCAACCATGACAACTAATCCCTCCCTCCAAACTCCTGATTGCGGCTGTTCTTCCATGACACGCCGAGAATTCTTCAAGACCGCCACCGGTCTTGCCGTCGCCACCGCGGGCCTTCCTGCGCTGACTTCACCGCGCGCCTTCGCAGCGCCCACGAAAAGGGATCAATCCGAGACCCTCGTCACGGCGCTTTACAAGAGCCTGACTGAGGAGCAGAAGAAGGCGGTCTGCTTCCCTTTCGATCATCCGCTGCGGTCGAAGATCGATAACAACTGGCACATCGTGAAGCCCAAGCTCGCGGACTTCTACACGAGGGACCAGCAAGCGATGGTCAAGGAAATCTTCCTCAGCTTGCACAGCCCGGAGTATGCCGAGAAAGTTTTCAAGCAAGTGCAGCATGACGCCGGGAAGGCCGGCTTCAACGACGCCTCGATTGCATTGTTTGGCGAGCCCGGCACGGGGAATTTCGAGTTTGTTTTCACGGGCCGGCACGTCACGCGCCGTTGCGATGGCGATTCGGTGGAAGGCGCCGCGTTTGGCGGCCCCATCTTCTACGGACACGCCGCCGAAAGCTTCAATGAGAAGCCGAACCATCCCGGAAATATCTATTGGTACCAGGCGCTGCGCGCGAACGAAGTCTTCCAGATGCTGAACGGTAAACAGCGCGAGTTGGCCACCCTGGGCGAAGGGCGCAAAGAGGAGGGAACGGACACCGTGAAACTCTCCGGCAAAACTTCCGGTTTGCCCGGCATCCCGATGACCGAACTGACGCGCGACCAAAAGGAGCAGGTGCGCAAGGTCATGGCCGATGTGCTCGCGCCATTCCGCAAAGCCGACGCCGACGAAGCCATGAAGCTGGCCGAGCACAATGGCTTCGATCATCTCCACATGGCTTTCTACAAGAACGAGGATATCGGCGGAGACGGCGTGTGGGACGTCTGGCAAATCGAAGGCCCTGCGATGTTGTGGTATTTCCGAGGCGCGCCCCATGTTCACACTTGGGTGCATATCCGGGAGAAAGCCTGAGTTCGGGCCTTTTAAGGCACCCGGATCTTAGGGTCTGTGCAAAAATAAATTCCGGTTTTGCTGGAGGTGATTTCGCTTTCTGGCGAGGCACGACGAGGGAGCATAGCCAGGGCTCTGCGACTGAGGAGAAACGAAGCCAGAAAGCGAAATCGCCCCAGCACTCCGGGGCGGGGCGGCGCCTGGCCGGCTGCGGCGTTGCTCGTCGGTCACAGCCCCAAAACGGGGATGCTCCCTCCTCGCGCCTTGCATCCGGCCAGGCGGCGCTCCCGCCAAAACCGGAAGTTATTTTTGCACAGACCCTAAAG
>VHCZ01000400.1 GCA_016871535.1 Verrucomicrobiota bacterium | reverse complement strand
TTGGAGACCGCACGAAAGGTGCGCTCTCTCTCGTCGAGACCCCATCAACCGGAGAGCCGGATGCGGGAAATCCGTCCGTCCGGTTCGGAGGGAGGGGTGACGCTCGTGTGTCATCCCTACCCCTATCAAATTTCTGCCTGTTGTTGCCGAGCGCCGCAAACTGTGGCTCATTCTGGCTTCGATGAACTTCATTGCACCGGACGAACTCTCCCAAATCCTGGCGGGCACGCCGGAATTGAGGGCGGCGCATTACGTCGGCGGCTGTGTGCGGGACTGGCTGCTGGACATTCCCAACAAGGATTTCGACGTCGAGGTTTTTGGGATCGGCTACGACAGATTGGTGGCCGCGCTGTCGCGTTGGGGGAGGCCCGACCTGGTGGGAAAATCATTCGGCGTCGTGAAGCTGACGACCACTCGCGGTTCCACGTTCGACTTCAGCATTCCCCGCCGCGACTCCAAAGTCGCGCCCGGCCACAAAGGTTTTGAAATCACTTTCGATCCGGGGATTTCCTTGAAGGAAGCTGCCGCCCGCCGGGATTTTACGATCAACGCGCTCCTGTTCGATCCGCGAACCCGGCAGGTGTTGGATTTTTTCGGCGGAGAAGCGGATTTGAAGAACCGGATTTTGCGCCACACGAGCGAAGCTTTCGCCGAAGATCCGCTGCGCGTGTTGCGCGGCATGCAATTCGCCTCCCGGTTCAACCTGGCGCCTGCGCCAGAGACGGTCGCGCTCTGCCGCAGGATGAAAGGAAGCTACGGCGAACTGGCTAGCGAACGCGTGCGCGAGGAATGGTTCAAGTGGGCCGGCCAAAGCGCGGTCCCGTCCGCGGGTTTGAAGTTTCTGGCGGCGACGGAATGGATCGAGCATTTCCCGGAATTGAACGCCTTGCGCGGCGTGCCGCAGGAACCGGACTGGCATCCGGAAGGCGACGTGTTCGTGCACACGTGCCACTGCTGCGACGCGCTGGTCCGCCAGGCGGGCTGGCAGCAAGCGGATCCGGAGTCGAGAATCGTCTTCCTGCTCGCAGTCCTGGCGCACGATTTTGGGAAACCTTCCACGACGATGCGCGCGCGCAAGGACGGGAGAATGCGCATCGTGTCGCCCGGCCACGAGGAGGCGGGCGGCCCGCTCGCGGAGCAATTCCTGCGGCGGATCAACGCGCCGCAAGCGATCCGCGACCGGGTGCTGCCGCTCGTGGCCAACCATCTCGCGCATTTGCAGACGATCACGGATCGCTCCGTGCGCCGGCTCGCCAAACGGCTGGAACCGGAATCGATCGAGCACCTCTGTTTGATCATCACGGCCGACGCGATGGGCCGGCCTCCGAAACCGCAGACCGTTCCGGAAGGCGCGCTGGAATTGCAGGCCAGGGCTGCCGCGCTGAAGGTCCAGACCCACGCGCCGAAACCGATCCTGATGGGGCGGCACCTGATCGAACTCGGTTGGAAACCGGGGCCGGCACTTGGGTCCATCGTCAAGCAGGCTTACGAAGCGCAACTGGAGGGGAAGTTCGCCGATCTGCCGCAAGCCTTCGCGTGGCTCGGACAACAGGAGACAATTCCACTGCCGGACGATGTGCGGGCCAGGCTGGCAGTTGCTTCGCCGTAGAGACCGAAAAGTTCAATAGCCTCTGTTGACTTTGTTCCCTCCTGTTCGGAACGAAGCCGGTCATTGGTTTCAACAAGAGGGCACAGAGAAAACAGAGCCAAAGCACAGTCAGACCTCGCAAGACAGTAGATTCTCCTTTCATGCCGACTCCTGTTTGCCCACACAATGTAGCCCTTCTGGCAAAGCTTCGGGCACTACTGCTCGGTCCGTGGGATAGACTTTCAACGTTGTAACGATTCGGCTGCGGCTCTGCCTGGCTTTGCCGCGCTGCGTTCCCCGCGGCTAAACTAAACTAAACTAATCCGCGTTGGCTTTGCTCAACAGGTCCGCCCAGAATTTCTCGGCCTTTTCGTGGTAGGCCAGCACTTCGGCGCGCTGGGACGAGTTGTCCAACTTCACCCGCTGCCGGCGTTCGCGGACCCAGTCCAGAAAGAACTGCGCGGAAGTTCGGCTCACGCGGCGTTTGGCCTCTCCGATCTCCACGTAGAATGGCGCGGTGGAGGCGAACCGGAACGTGTTCGTGTTGTCCGCAATTGCGCGCACCAGGAACCAGCCGCTCTCGTTGAATCTCAGCTTCCCGATCCTCCCGGTTTTCCTCCATTCCTCGAACGAAACGCGCTGCTCGACCCGGCCGTTCTTGACGACCTCGAGACCAGAGATCGGATCGCGCGTGGTCAACTCAGCTTTGATCTCGAGGTTCACTTCCTTCCCCTTTCGCGCGGAGAAAACGCTGCCGGGAAGTTTGCCGTTGGCGCGGCATCGAAGGAGCGGCCCGTTCGACACGAACGACCGCCCGGCGCGCAAGCCCTCCCACCATTTGTCGTAATCGAGTTTCTTGCCGAGATAAACATAGACGCGATTATAGCCCACCGGATTGGGCAGCACGCCGGACGCGCTGCCGGCGGAGGGCGGGAGGCGCAAGCCGCAGTTCAAAATGTGATAGTAAATCTCCTGGGTCCAGAGGCCGTTCCCGCGTGGCGGCGGCAAACGCTGCGTGTCCCTGGGCTTGCCCCAGGCTTCCGAGACGTACATTTGGTCGCGGCACATGTGATTGTTCGCGAGGCCGATCGAATCCGCCTGGCCGCTCGCCAGCCACGTCGGCACATCCCACCAAAACGGCTTTTCGATATCGACCCACGCGCCGGCGTGCTGGCGAGCTTGCGCCAGGAATTGCATGGGCGACGGATACTCGCGTTGCGCAGCCGTGATCGGCAGCGGTTGCTTGAGGTTGAAGAAAAGCAGCGCTCCGCCTTCGCGTTCGTCTTCGCCGCCCATGACTTCATAGAACCGATTCTCGCCAAAGCGGACGCGCAATTTTTCCGGCGGACGATTGGTCGCCCACAGATTTCGGTTGTTCCACCACGTGATGACCGGCGCCACGTGCAAATCCTCGGCGGCCATCAACAACTCAATGTCCTGGACGGGGCGGTGCACATGGAGTTCGCCGGACCACCAGCCTTCGCCCGCCAGGTCCGCCAGGCGACTCAACTGGAATCCCCAATCTGATTCGGTCCGCTCGCGAACCTGAAGCGTCCCGCTGGCCACGCTGTATTCCGGGCCGCGTTCGATCTCGCAGGTGTAATTTCCCACCGGCAATTCAAGCCGGACCTTACCCGGACAAACAAAATGATCGCGAAAGAAAGGCAACTCCGGAGCGCGCACTGGCTTTCCGCCGGCGTCCTTCAAGTGGATGCGGCAAGGCACTTGTTTTCCGCTGCCGCGTTCCGTAACCGTGATCGTGACGGGAGCCGTTTGTTGAGCCTGAAGCGAAGCGATGGCGACGCACCAAAAGCAAAGAGCCGAGGAAGTGGTTCGCAATAAGTTCATAGGTAATTCTTCACCGCGCGGAATCTCTCACCTGTTACTGCTTGGTCCGCGGGATGGACGACAAAGCTCGTAGCGCAGAGTTGCACTCTGCCGTATCGCAGAATTGTATTCTGCGGGGCGTCTCCCAGTCCGAGCACGCTGGGACTTGCCGGCGCCCTGCC
>VHCZ01000399.1 GCA_016871535.1 Verrucomicrobiota bacterium | reverse complement strand
TGAATATGCTCGAAACAACTCCGGGGAAAGATGGGCTTTGCATTCCAACCTCCCTGGAAGAACGGGGACAAATTATTGGATTAGGTAGATTCTGTCTAACACAATAAAAAATATTTCCACCCAATATTGTTCTGCTTCAGTCGAAAACGCCGGTTTGGGGATTGAGCTTACTCACTGATGCCGCATAGAAAGGCACAGTGATATGAGTCAATCTGAACGGCGGCACTTCAGTGCCCAAGACAAAGTCAAAATCCTCCGCTTGCATTTGCTGGAAGGCAAACCGGTCTCCGATTTGTGCGAGCAATACAAAATGAACCCCAGCCTGTTTTACCAATGGCAGCGGACCTTTTTCGAGAACGGGGCGCGAGCCTTTGAAGGATCGGGCAACGCTCGTAGTGAGACCAAATGGGAGAAGGAGGTGCAAGGGCTGGAGTCCAAGCTCCAACGCAAGCATGAGGTGCTCTCGGAGTTGATGGAGGAGTATATCCGCTTAAAAAAAGACATTGGGGAGCTTTGAACCAGGCATGGATCGCACACGACATTCGGGACGAGTTGGTGGATTTCGTAAGGCATTGGTCGGAACGGACGGAGATCTGTTACGAGCAACTGCTGCGGTGGATCGGACTGGCCTCGCGCAAATTCCGGGACTGGCGCAGCCGGTATGGCAAAGCCAACGAGCACAACTTTCTGGTGCCGCGCGACCATTGGTTGGAGGACTGGGAGAAGGCAGCCATCGTGAAGTTTTTTGCCGAATATCCCCTGGAGGGTTACCGACGGCTGTGTTTCATGATGCTGGACCGGGACATCGTGGCGGTCAGTCCGGCCAGCGTGTATCGGGTGCTCAAGGCCGAAGGGCTCCTGGCCAATCGCTGGCAGAAGCCCTCGCGCAAGGGCACGGGTTTTGTCCAGCCGCTGGAACCTCACGATCATTGGCACATCGATTTCTCGTATGTCAACGTGGGCGGGACCTTCTACTACCTGTGCAGCATTCTGGACGGGTGTTCTCGGTCCATTGTGCACTGGGAGATTCGGGAGGCGATGAAAGAAGCCGACGCCGAGATCGTCTTACAACGAGCTCGCGAAAAGCATCCCCAAGCGCGACCGCAGATCATTTCCGACAACGGTCCGCAATTTGTGGCCAAGGATTTCAAGGAGTTTCTGCGGCTGTGGCAAACCACGCACGTGTTGACCAGCCCGCATTATCCGCAGAGCAACGGCAAGCTCGAACGGTATCATCGGACTTTGAAGGAGCAAGCGATTCGGCCCAAGACGCCCCTGACGATCGAGGATGCGCGGCGGGTGGTGGGCGAATTTGTGGAGCATTACAACACCGTGCGCTTGCACAGTGCCTTGGGGTATGTGACCCCCAAGGATCGACTGGAAGGCCGGCACACGGAGATTCACGCCGCGCGGGATCGGAAGCTGGAAGCGGCGCGCGAGCAACGACGGCAGCGCCGGGCCCACCCGGAAGTGCGGTTATGAACATTGGAGGCTTGGAAAACAATCGCGGGCCGGTAAGCTCGCCGGCGTCCCCCCGGAGGATAGGGCTCTGCTGGGAAGCAACCCGAGCGCCGCGGGGGACTCGAATACCGCAGGCTTGGGCGGCTTTGGTCGCCCAGGCCGGCCTCCTGCGGGATCGACAGCAAAGCGAAAAATCCCAGGGGGTTTGGGGGACAGCGTCCCCCATTTCATCCTCTGATCAGATCAAAACAAAAACTCGCGGCAAAAGTGCGTTAGCTTTTTCGACCAACCGGCGTTTCACGCTGAACCAGTACAAGTATTTGTGTTGTGAATTACTTGGGAGCGTGAGGTTCGACCACGGTGGAAGCTCCTCGATATAGCTTTTTCGACGGCTCAGATCGATTTCCAACCAGTGCTTTCCAGGAAACTCCCTGTAATCCGCCAGGACGCGCGATGGCAAGCCGAACCAAGCATCCACAATGAGATTACCTATCGGGTCATCCTTGGTCATGAGCCGGCGGCGGTTTCTTCGCCACGCTCGGACTAACTTGACGACAGTGCCGGACTCCCTGCCGTATTCGTAAAACCAGCAGTGCTCGTGCTCCTCCGGTGGAAACAACTCTCTTGGGCAACAGTCAAAATCCCAGGCGGACAGCGGCGGAAGGTCTATCAGATGATTTCTGCTGCCGGACGACGCATGTTGCGACCGTGTGCTCATAGGCTTGCGCCTGCCCTTATCCTTCGTAATCAGGCAGCGTGCCGGCCTGCGAGAGGAACAATGTTCGCCTGTGCTGGCTTACTGGCGAACGTGACCCGCTGAGCCATTTCTGCGGAGTGCGTATCGCGCAGATGGCCGTAGGTTTTCATCGCCAACGCGCCGCCGTCTTTGTGGCCAAGCCAACGGGAGACGGTAGGGATGTCAACGCCAGCCTCAATGCAGCGCGTCGCGAAGAGATGCCGCAAATCATGATGGGTGAGCTTGGGGATGCCTATCCGGTCGCATGCATTCGCGAGCGCCTTGCGGCAGTCCAGGAAGCGGATTACCGGAGTGTCGGGCGGTTCGTCCGGGCGCTCGGAGCGGATTCCCTCCAGTAGTTGCCGAGTGTCGGGAATCATCGGGACCCGGCGTTCTTCGCTGTTCTTGGTCCCGGTTTCAGGATGGCCGCGGACCAGGATTTCGCCTTTCTCGAAGTTGCAGTCTCGCCAGGTGACGAACCGGGCTTCCGTCTTGCGCAGGCCAGTGAAGGCCAGGAATTGCACCATGTCCGCCGAGTCTTTGCCATAGACCCACCCGCAATTCTCGATGGCCTTGACCAACCCTTCGAATTGCGACGGCTCCGGCAAACGGAGTTTCTTTGGTTTTTCGGTCGCCCAGCCGATGACCCGCGCGGGATTGACATAGCAGGCGCCTTCCTTGATCCCGATTTCGAAGACTCGTCTGAGGATGCCAACGGTGTGGTTGAACGCCACGGGGCTCGAATCCAGGCCGAACTTCGCGGCCCAGTTCTCACAATTCCGCTCGGTGATGTCCCGAAGCTTCCTTCGCTCAAGGTCAGGCCATGACTTCAAGAGCGCGTCGATCCGCTCCGAATAGTACGCCTTGGTGCGCGGCTTCAATTCCAGGCTGCCGGCGATCCGCTGCTGGAAGATTTCCAGGGCGTCGCTAAAGGCCATCTTGCCAGCAGCGGCGGACTTGAGGGATTCCGCGGCGGCGCGTTCGGATTTTTCCAGATCGGAAAGCCGGAGCTTGGCGACGCTGATTACGTCGGTTTTCAGGCTCCGACGAATGAGCTTGCCGCGAACCCGGAGGCGGGCAAAATACGTCCCGGATGGAACGTAACGGATCAGGTTGGCGTATTGGGTTTTCTGCCAGTGATTGGCGGGATTTGACTCACCTTTGCTCACTTTCATGGCAGGTAGTATCAAATCGAAGTATCCAATTGTCAAATCTCGGATTGTTTCGTCAATGTAAGTCGTTGGTCATTAAATGATGGGCGATTGGCGCAGCGGTTAGCGCGTCTGCTTTACACGCAGTAGGTCGGGGGTTCGAATCCCTCATCGCCCACCAGATCATCGACGGGGGTTTGCTTGTTTCACGGTTTCATGGGCCTTGAGGTAAGCCGGAATTAGGAGGACAAACGAGAAAGCAACCTCAAATGCAATGACTTGCGGAGCGACCAGCCATTGGCACCGGGTTTG
>VHCZ01000398.1 GCA_016871535.1 Verrucomicrobiota bacterium | reverse complement strand
CGTCCTGCACACTTTGCGCAAACGCGGTGGAGACACGACCGCACTGTTTGCGCAAGCTCTCGACAAGCTTGCCGCACAAGACGCGCTCAGTCCCTACGACGCTCTCTTCAAGATCGATTCGTCATGATCGGCTTCTCAAGCCGGTAACTGAGGGGTTACGTCAGTAAGTGGGCTGGCCGTTCTTCTGGGTCGCCTTTGATTCCGGATGTGCGGGAGGAGGAGAGGGAGAAAAAGCATGAGGGCACGCAAATAGGAAATCCGTAGCCGAACACAACTGGCTGGAAGCCTGCCTGGTTCACGAAATCAGTCAAACCACTCGTCTTTCGGATCGAACGCCGGGATGGCCACGTTGATGATTTTCAGCCGGCCGATAGCGCGGTGGCGGCAGCCAGGCTTGATCATGATCGAAGTCATGGGCTTGACCGGGAAAGTTTGTCCATCCAGTTCAATCGCGCCCTCCCCTTCGAGCACGATGTAAATCTCCGTCATCTTTTTGTGATAATGCGTCCGGGCATCGAGCTGGATATCCACCTGGTGGACGCTGGCCAGGGAGTTCTCTGCGGTCGCGAAAGCGCGGCGGGCAAAGCCGCACGGGCAACGCAGCGGATCGATTTGATCAAGCTGGGCGATCAGATATCTGGCGGCGCGGTCATCGAGCGTGGCGGAGGTTTGCATGAGAGGAATATGAAGCAGGGATGAGCCGGATTCCAGTCCCGTCATGAACGAGAGGGGAAAGCCAGGAAGCGGCGTTGTTGGATGCGGCGCGCTATCGAGTTTGAATTCTTTGGGCAGTGATGCAGAAGAAGCGGTAGTAATCCCGTATGGTGAACGGGTCGTATTTGCCGTTTTTGGGTTGACACATGCCAGCCCTATCCTCTATCCGCACTGGGGTCAATTACCGGGTTCGTTACCCAATCAATTCCGGGTAGTGTTCTAAAGGGAAATGCGGGCGGAGTGCCCGTGATCCATTCCGTAGTGCAGAATCTTAGAAGCACCAACATCTTGCAGAAAAACAGTATGCTAAAACGTAACTTGGGGTTCCTTGGGGCCGTTCTCATCGCAGTCTTGAATCTGACTTCCCTTCCCGTCATCGCCGGCGAAGCGGACATCAAGATCCCTGATCTAGGAGCTGTGAAATTCTCGATAGGCGGCTCGGAAGTCGCCGGAACCACGCTGATGTACCTTGGATTGATCGTGTGCGGGATTGGCGCGGCGTTCGGCCTGGTGCAATACCGGCAGACGCGAAATCTGCCGGTCCATGACTCCATGCGCCAGGTTTCCAACCTGATTTGGGAGACGTGCAAAACGTATCTGATCCAACAAGGCAAGTTCTTGGTCATCCTCTGGCTTCTGATCGCAGCGTGCATGGTCTATTATTTCGGATTCCTGACCGAGCACAAAGACCCCGGCGGCCAGCCCATGGCCGCGAGCCATGTGGTTCGAAATGTCGCCGTCATCCTCCTCGCTTCCGTTCTTGGAATTCTTGGTTCCTACGGCGTGGCCTGGTTCGGCATTCGAATCAACACCGTGTCGAACTCCCGCACCGCGTTCTCAGCGCTCAAGGGTAATCCGCTGGCCACGCTGGGGATTCCTCTGCGTTCCGGCATGAGCGTCGGCTTGCTGCTCGTGGCCGTTGAGTTGTTCTTCATGATTTGCATCCTGTTCCTCCCGCGCGAACTCGTCGGGCCTTGCTTCATCGGCTTCGCCATCGGCGAATCGCTCGGCGCCAGTGTGCTCCGCATTTGCGGCGGCATCTTCACCAAGATTGCAGACATCGGCTCGGATTTGATGAAAATCGTCTTCAAGCTTCCGGAAGACGATCCGAAGAATCCGGGGGTGATTGCGGACTGCACCGGAGATAACGCGGGCGATTCCGTCGGGCCTACGGCGGACGGCTTTGAGACCTACGGCGTGACGGGCGTGGCGTTGATCGCTTTTCTGGCGCTGGCGCTGGCGGCCAACGCGACCATCTGCGCGACGCTCATCATCTGGCTGTTCGTGATGCGCTCGCTCATGATCGTGACCTCGCTCGGGTCCTATTTCGTCAATGAAGCTCTCAGCAAAGTCATGTTTGGAGGGAAGAAGGATTTCGACTTTGAAGCTCCTCTGACGCACCTGGTCTGGATCACCTCGGCGGTGTCCATCGCCGTGACCTTCGTCGCCAGCAAAATGCTGCTGGGCAATTTCCAGGACGCCGCGGGTGTCGCGCAGCCGGCGTTGTGGTGGGTGCTGTCGGTGATTATCAGTTGCGGCACAGTGGCAGGCGCGCTGATTCCGGAATTCACGAAGGTGTTCGTCAGCACGACCTCGCGCCATGTTCGCGAAGTGACGAGTTGTTCCAAGCACGGCGGCGCATCTCTGAATATCCTTTCTGGCTTTGTGGCCGGCAATTTCTCCGCGTTTTGGATGGGGCTGTGCATCCTGCTGCTCATGGCGGTTTCGTATTATTTCTCCCAGCACCCGGCTTTGCTGGCGCTCATGCCGGCGAAGTTTGTTTTCGCCGCGCCGATTTTTGCGTTCGGCCTTGTGGCTTTCGGCTTTCTCGGCATGGGGCCGGTGACCATTGCGGTGGATAGTTACGGACCCGTTACGGACAACGCGCAATCGGTTTATGAGTTGAGCCAGATCGAGAGCCGTCCGGGCATCGGCGGGGATGTCGAGAGGAACTTCGGGTTCAAACCGGATTTCGAGAATGCGAAATACCAGCTCGAAAAAGGGGACGGCGCGGGCAACACGTTCAAAGCCACGGCCAAGCCGGTCCTCATTGGCACCGCCGTGGTCGGCGCGACGACGATGGTTTTCGGCATCATCATGTTGTTGGAAAGCATGTACGAACAGCAGGTTGCTTCGGGCATTGCCGGGGCGTTCAAACCCGTCGTCAACGCGTTAAGCATCGTCCAGCCGGAAATCATCCTTGGCCTGATCATGGGAGGCGCGGTGATCTACTGGTTTACCGGCGCGTCGTGCCAGGCGGTTGTGACCGGCGCCTATCGCGCGGTGGTCTATATCAAAGAGAACATGAAGCTCGACTCCACGACGGCGTCGGAGAAGGACAGCAAGGAGGTGGTGCGAATCTGCGCCGTTTATGCGCAGAAGGGGATGTGGAACATTTTCATCGTCGTGTTCTGTCTGGCGTTGGCGCTGGCCTTCTTTAATCCTTACTTCTTCATCGGCTACCTCGTGGGTATCGCTTTCTTCGGCTTGTTCCAGGCCATCTTCATGGCGAATGCCGGCGGCGCTTGGGATAACGCCAAGAAAATTGTCGAAGTGGATCTTCGCGAGAAAGGCACCGAACTGCACGCCGCCACGGTGGTGGGCGACACCGTGGGCGATCCTTTCAAGGACACCTCATCCGTGGCCATGAACCCGGTCATCAAATTCACAACGCTCTTCGGACTGTTGGCCGTGGAAATCGCCGTCACCATGCAGAGCCAGGCGACCAAGACCTTCATCGGCGCAGTGTTTTTCCTGATCGCCCTCGTGTTCGTGTATCGTTCGTTCTACAGCATGCGCATTCCGCAAGAGAAGGCTTGAGGGGGGCGCACGCTCCCGTACGTGTTTAGGGTCTGTGCAAAAATAACTTCCGGTTTTGGCGGGAGCGCCGCCTGGCCGGATGCAAGGCGCGAGGAGGGAGCATCCCCGTTTTGGGGCTGTGACCGACGAGCAACGCCGCAGCCGGCCAGGCGCC
>VHCZ01000397.1 GCA_016871535.1 Verrucomicrobiota bacterium | reverse complement strand
GACGAGCCAAGGCCAGTGGATCCGATCCTGAGAACTCAACACGAGTCTGTAGTGAAGACTCCGAAATTGCCTCGGCTGCAAATCAACCGCTTACACCGAAAAACACCCTCCAGTTGCGAAAGTCGGGCTAAAACCAAGTGCTCCAATCCACCTCCGAACAGGAGAAGCACAGAGAAAACGGAGGGCCGCGAAAGCCACAATCCGAGATCTGCAAACCGCCGCGGATTCCGCTATCGGTCCCAACGCGTGTCGTAATGCTTCGGCTGCTGCGCTTGGTCCGGCGTGTAGGTTTCCACGTGCCAGTCCGCCAGCAGGACCGAGCCGCGACCGCTCTTGTAATAGGCCTGCGTCGCGGGCTTGGAACCGCGGAAGTATTTGTGGCGAGCGCCCAGGACATTGCCGGGCGGAACGAAGCGCCCGTCATCGATCACCGGCTGGCCGTTCTTCGGGTCGCCATTCTCGTCCACGAGCACCATCTTTTGCGTGGGCAGCTTGATTTCAGTGCTTTTGAACGGCAACGCCGGAGCGGAGCCGGCGACAATCGGGAAGATGGAGCCGGGTCCATAATTCTTGTCGGCCACATAACTCACCATGGAATAGCTGTAGAGGTAGGGATTGCTGTCGAGTTTTCTCCGCGCATCCCAATCCTGATCCGAAGCGCAGCGGAACAGGTTCGTCGAGAAATTGCCGATGTAGCGGCCAATCGCGCTGTTTCTCGTGTCGGTGATGATTTCCTTGGTGAAGGTCCCGCTGCCGCTCCGGTTGATGTTCCAGAAAATCCAATCCTCCTGCATGGGGTTGTAGGCGCCGCGCGAAGCGACCCCCGGAAAGGTATCCTGATTGTCATCGAGGTACATGGCGAAAGCGATGCCCAACTGCTTGAGATTATTGAGACAAGAGGTGTGCTGGGCCTTGGCCTTCGCGTGGCTCAACGCCGGCAGAAGCATGCCGGCCAGAATGGCGATGATGGCGATCACGACCAGCAGTTCGATCAAAGTGAATCCTCGTCGGCGCGGATCAAAGGCAGGCGAGTTTTCAGGGGTGCGTTTGGCTGATTTCATGACGATAATGTATGCCAGGTTCGGGCCCGAAATCAATCTTGCTCTCACGATTCCTTGTTATTCCCTTGTTGACGCCGAAGGCGCGTCGGCGGAATTTCCCAGCATGAACCCAGACCAGAGCAAATCCCGTTGTCCGAATTCCAGAGTTCATCTCCAACCCTTAACCGCTTTCACACTAATCGAGCTGTTGGTCGTGATTGCGATTATCGCCATCCTGGCCGGGATGCTTTTGCCCGCGCTATCCAGGGCCAAGGCCAAAGGCAAACAGACCGCTTGCCTGTCGAACATGCGGCAGATCGGGTTGGGGACCGTCATGTACGCGCAGGATCATCAAGACTACCTGCCCTACGGCTACGCCTACACGTGGCCGGGGCAAAAGGAATTGTACTGGTGGCAAGACCTTTGCCGGCCCTATATGCAAACCGAAACGGTCTATAGCTGTTCGAGCGCAAACCCGCACGCCGCCTGGACGGACCGGCGTCCGCCCGGCACGCCCAAGCCCTTGATCAAGGACTACATTTGCAACGCGCAAGGCGGCGCTTATGAGGAAAGCGGGAAAAAGGACTGGGTCAGAGCGAACGGGCCGTTCATCAACAATTGGGACAATCCCAGCCGAAAGATGGCTGAGATTCAGGACACCGCGGGCACGATCGCCATCGCCGATGGCAACACGAACGTCTTCGAAATCTGGCGGCTCGAACAGGTGGATGCCTGGTACAACGCCGGCTACGGCAACGCCTTCATCGGGAATACCGGCGATAAGAAGTACGCGGACCAGGGCCACATCGCCAAGCGCCACGGCAAAGGGTTCAACGCCTCTTTCTGCGACGGCCACGCCGAGGCGATCAAGAAATCCAAGTTGGGCCAGTGGACCAATCGGGCGAACGACTGATCAAGAAGAAAGCATCGCAACGGCAATGAGAATCGCTTAGTTTCCGCTCCCGACGAATGAACCGAAACAAGGTCGTTCCGCGGTCGTGAGCAGAGCTTGGTGAATACGAGAGAAGCACATTGCCTGGTCCTTTTGACGCTAATCGCAAGCCCGATGCGGCTCCATGGGGAGTTGTCTGCGCAGCCTGGTCCAGGATTCAAGTCGGCGCCCGTCAAGGTCACGACCGGGAAGACGGGCTTCGCCCGTCTGGATTCGTCCGCGACCGGAATCGCTTTCACCAATCGGCTTTCAGACGACCGTTCTCTGTCGAATCGAAATCTGCTGAGCGGTTCGGGCGTCGCCGCGGGCGATGTGGACGGCGACGGTCTTTACGATCTCTATTTCTGCGGACTGGACAGCGACAACGTCCTTTACCGCAACCTGGGAAATTGGAGATTCGAGGACATCACGGCGGCGGCGGGCGTGGCTTCTGCCAGGGACGATGCCACCGCGGCGGCGTTTGCGGACATTGACGGAGACGGTGACCTCGATTTGCTGGTGAATTCTCTCGGAGGCGGCACGCGCATCTTTCAGAACGATGGCAAGGCGCGTTTCCAGGAAATCACGGCGCAATCCGGCGTGGCGTCCAAAGCCGGCAGCATGTCCATGGCGCTGGCGGATATTGAAGGGGACGGCGACCTTGATCTTTACGTGGCCAATTTTCGGCCCACCACCATCCAGGATCAGATCACTACGCGTTTCTCCGTGCGTCCCATCGGCGACCGCCACGTGGTCACGCACGTCAACGGCCAGCCCGCCACGTCGCCGGAGTTCACCAATCGCTTTGTCGTGACGCCGGCTGGCAGCGTCCTGGAACTCGGCGAGGCGGACTTCCTGTTTCTGAACGATGGCAAGGGAAAATTCACGGTCGTTCCCTTCACGGACGGCGCTTTTCTCGATGAAAAGGGACGGCCCTTGCGCGAGCCGCCGCGAGACTGGGGCCTGGCCGTGCAATTCCACGACATCAACGTCGACGGCGCCCCGGATATTTACGTCTGTAACGATCTCTACACCCCGGACCGAATCTGGATCAATGACGGACGCGGCCGCTTTCGCGCGCTGGACAACCTTTCGCTGCGCGACACGAGCACCTTTTCCATGGGAGTGGATTTTGCGGACATCGACCGCGACGGGGCGGTCGATTTTTTCGTGGTCGATATGCTCAGCCGCGATCATGTGAATCGGCACGTCCAGATTTCTCAGAGCCGTTCTGGGCGCGCGCCGCCCGGGCCGATCGATCTGCGGCTCCAGCAACTCCGCAATACGCTGCTGGTCAATCGCGGCGACACGACCTTTGCCGAAATCTCTTTTTACAGCGGCGTCGAAGCCTCTGAGTGGTCGTGGGGGCCGATCTTTCTGGACGTCGATCTGGACGGGTATGAAGACATCCTGGTGACCAACGGCCAATTGCGCGACTTCCAAAACGCAGACATGGCCACCCGATATGAGTCCGCGAAGACCGGCAAGCAACTCACTCCGTCGGAAGCAATGAGCCTGATCCGCTTTTTCCCGGACTACAAATCTCCCAACATGATTTTCAGAAATCGAGGCGACCTGACGTTTGAGGAAGTAGGTGCAGCCTGGGGCTTCAACGCAATCGGAATCTCGCAGGGCATGGCGCTGGCGGACCTGGACAATGACGGGGACCTGGACGTAGTGATGAATAATTTGAACGAAGTGGCCGGGGTGTTTCGCAACGAAGGCTCGGCTCCCCGCGTCGCCGTCCGGCTCAAAGGCA
>VHCZ01000396.1 GCA_016871535.1 Verrucomicrobiota bacterium | reverse complement strand
CGTCCTGCACACTTTGCGCAAACGCGGTGGAGACACGACCGCACTGTTTGCGCAAGCTCTCGACAAGCTTGCCGCACAAGACGCGCTCAGTCCCTACGACGCTCTCTTCAAGATCGATTCGTCATGATCGGCTTCTCAAGCCGGTAACTGAGGGGTTACGCAGAATTGTCGCCCCTGGCGGGTGCTTGGTCGGCCTTCGGGGCTGATGGGCGGCCGCCCGCCCGCCTCGAAGGCGGTCGTAGCCTCCAGCAAGGCCGCTCAGGGCACCACAGCGGCTGGAAACGGTGTTGGCGCTGACCGTCCAGGGTGCAGTTCACCGTCGAGCAGATGCCCCGCCGCGCGCGCGGCGTTCGACGAGAACCTGACATACTACAAGGCGGAGATTCCGCAGCTCTTCTGGTTCAACGCGCTGCTCATCGCCTCGGTGCGCACGGACGAAATCGGCGATTGGCGAGACGTGTTGCAGGAGTTGCCCCGCCGCATCCACGAATGGATGCCCCGCCTGGCCGAGGAAGGCGTCGTGGGTGCGGACGCCATCTTCGCCTGTCTCGGCCCGGCTCTGGAAATCTTTTCCCGCTATTCGCGCGTGGAGAAAGCCAGCGGCGAAGCCGTCACGCTCAAGGAATATCTGGAGCAAGTCTGGGCCGCCGTCGCCAAAGAAGCCCTCACGATGATATTCAAGGACGCGGACACGACCGGCTTTGAGGAGGACGCGCGCCTGACCGCCATGTGGCTCTGGACGTTGAACGCCGGCAACACCGACGCCGGCAATGGCGAGAGCGCCGAGGACGACGACGCGGACGACGAATCCGAAGGCGGCGCGAAGAAGGCCAAGACCACCGGCTTCGTCCTCGAATACGATGCCGCGCGCAAAATCGCGCAAGGACTCGGCGCGCACCTGGAAGACCTCACCAGTCTGGTCGAAGTCTCCGGCGAACAAGCCCGCCTGCTCCCCGTCGGCGAGCGCGCCCGCACCCTGTTCGGCAAGGACGAGGGTGCGAGCCGCACGGGCCTCCGCGCTGCGCGCAAGAAGCGTGAACCGCAGATGGACATGTTCAAGGTTCTTGAGGCGGCAGACAGCGGCGGCGAGAGTAGTTTCGGAGATACGAAAGTCGAACGCCACGGCGAGACCGTCCTCGACCGCATCCACCAGAGCATGATCCTGTTCGCTGCCGGACGCGGCGAAGCGTTGAAACGCTTCCTCGTCGAAGACGGAGTGGGCCGCGACCCCCGCTTCTGGCGGCTCGCGCAGGCGTTATCCGCCCTGTATCCCAGCCACACGGAGGAAAAGCGCTGGGTTGACGGCGTGCTGGCGCGCAAGAAAGGATTGGGATTCTAACCTATGGCTCTCAAACCTTGGTATAAAGTTGTGACTCCGCGCGAGGACTTGCGCGAGGGCAAGCCGCTCGATGCCTCCGAATTCGCCGTCCATCTCGACCAGGTGCGCGAGGGCCGCGCGCCCGTTGATTACCAGAAGCCGGAACGTTTCTTCGAGCGGACATATCTGACGAAGAACCTCACCGCGCTCGCCTCCGAAGTCATCCGCCGCCTTTCCGGCGAGCGCACGGAAACGAACGCCATCTTTAACCTCGCCACACAATTCGGCGGCGGCAAGACACACGCACTCACGCTGCTTTACCACCTCGCCCGCAGTGGTCCCGCCGCCAACAAATGGGCGGGCGTCCCTACATTGCTCGCAAAAGCTGGCATCGCAGGCGTGCCGAAAGCCGAGGCCGCGGTGTTCGTCGGCACCGAGTTCGACTCCATTAGCGGCCGGGGCGGCAACGACGGCACGCCGCTCCGCAAAACGCCGTGGGGCGAAATCGCGTTCCAGCTTGGCCGTGAGGCGCCGCGTCGCACAGAGACGGGTTGAGTTAATAAAGAATTTCCACCCTGTGTCTCTGTGCTCTTTTCTTTTTTCCAGCGAAGAACTAAGCGGAATCAGTCTTGTGATGAGTGCAGTCCTTATCCCTGTCGCGCTCAATGTTGGTTCGGTAGCTCGGCTCGAAATCACATAGCGCACAGACACAGGGTGGAAATCTTTAATTAACTGCGCCGCCCGTGAAGGGGCAATGCAAGCTGACGTCGATCAGATCCCCATCAAGGTCCTCAGCGTCAATGAGGCCCATGACGAACTTGCTGAACAGTGCTTCTCCGTCCGGACGCGACTTGAAAGGCGCTAACTCGATACAGAAACCTGCCCAGCCGTTGTCTTTTGATTCGGCATGGCCCCAGAAGTAGCGCACCAAGAACAGCCGTCCATCCTGCACTGCCAACAGAGCGACGCTGCCTCTCGGACGATTAGCCGCCTGAGCACGCATGCTCTCGTAAGTTCCGAGCCGGATTGCCGTCTCTTTAGCCATCGAATCGTCGTCCGTGTGTGAGAAGCCGATCTTCCCGATTTCATCGAACACTTCGCGGACTCGGCGCGCGCCATCCATCATTTTGCTTAGGTCTTTCATGCTACCACTCCTTTCCAGCGAAGCGCCTTGCATTCATCGCTTGCGAACCAGCCAAACTGTGCGGCAAGCCGAATCAAATGCTCTGAGCGACCCTCCTTTGCCTCAATCTTGCGCGCGAGTTCTTTCCACTCATCTTGCGGCTCATCAGTGGGCGGAGGTGGCGGCGGCTCCGGCTTTTGCGACGCGATCTTGATCTTCTCGGCGACTCCCAAAACGTCGAGGACAGCCATAACTTTAAGGGCCGTCGGCTTGCTCGCTCCGAGCACCACTTCCACCTCGCTTGTACGGAGTTCGCCGCCGTTATCTGCTAGTGCCCGAAAAACCTTCGCGCGAAGAGTCGGAGCGGAATCAAAGGTCACTTCGAGAACGGGAGCCATATCCTCGTCGGATAGCTGATCTCGACCACTCAGAAGTGCATGACCGCGAGCGAGATTATGGAGCAAGCAATTGATGCGGTCCGGGTGCTCGATGCTCCCTACGTCGAGCGAGACCGCATCGCCACCATCGGACCAGGTTTGAATCGTTCCCCGCAAGCAGGCCAGCAGTTTGGCGCAGCGCGCAATGACACGCAGGCAGGATTCAGGGTCATCTACTGTCTGCCAATCGAGTCCGTTGGGATAGCGCTGCCAGAGAGTCCGCAGCAGGTTTGTGGTAACGTCCCGGCAGACTCGTTCACTCTGGCGCCGGGAACTTGCCCGATTCTGCGCAATCAATTCGTCGTGAGACTTGCTCGGAGTTTGAAGCGAGAGGAAAAGCAACCGGCTGCCCAGAGTTCCCATGAGCTTAAACACGCGCGGCGGAATCGGCGTCGCGCCAGCGAGCAACATGAAGAGGTAGTCGCCCTGGTAGCCACGAGAGCCATGAACCCCGCTTTCGATTTGCAGGCCCTCGCCATCGAGTACTCGCGTCAGAATTCCAAGTGTCTTCAGCAAGTCGTCTTCTTTTGCACCAAAGATCGGAGCGAGATCGCGAACGATCATGGTTCGGAACCGGATGCGAGGGAGCAAATCTACCTTATCAAGTTCGTCGCGACCCACGTTGCTCGAATGCGAAACGAAGGCGGCGGGACTGAAAGCGTCGGTGGGGTACGAAAGCTCCGGAACCTCGAAAAAATTCAGCGTGATTGTCTTTCCGCTGGATGGCACGTCCACCAATGCAAGCGCGAACGGGTTGAAGCAGTCGTTGAGCAGCAGTTTGCGGATTCCGGCGAAAGCGGACACTGATTCCGATAATTGTCGGACACCTATTCCAATCGAACTCGGACAGTGGTCGGAGCGAAGCGACGGTCTGGGCTTAGCCATAAAAAACTGTCCGAAATGA
>VHCZ01000395.1 GCA_016871535.1 Verrucomicrobiota bacterium | reverse complement strand
CCGAAGGGCGGCAGTTCTTTTTCGCCAGACTTCGTTGCTTGCTCCTTACAGATCCACTTCGGGATATGCTCGTCGCTCGCGCCTCGTCTGGCCGAAAAATCCCTTGCCGCGAACGTGAGCGTATTTATGAAATGGACCACTTAGGGTCTGTGCAAAAATAAATTCCGGTTTTGCTGGAGGCGATTTCGCTTTCTGGCGAGGCACGACGAAGGAGCATAGCCAGGGCTCTGCGACTGAGGAGAAACGAAGCCAGAAAGCGAGCCCTCCGGGGCGGGGCGGCGCCTGGCCGGCTGCGGCGTTGCTCGTCGGTCACAGCCCCAAAACGGGGATGCTCCTTCCTCGCGCCTTGCATCCGGCCAGGCGGCGCTCCCGCCAAAACCGGAAGTTATTTTTGCACAGACCCTTACCAGATCATAAAGCCCCGGAGTGATTCTATGACCACCAGCAAACTACTCGAGCTTCCTCTAATCGCGCTCGCGTTTGCCCTGGCGTTTGCCGGCTGCAAGAAATCCGATTCCGCCCAGGCCAGCCCGCAAAAGTATCATTGCCCGATGCATCCGACCTATATCTCCGACCGGCCGGGCGACTGTCCCATTTGCGGCATGAAGCTCGTTTTGATCAAGGAGGACAAACCCGCCGCCGCGGTTTCTCTGTCCGAGTCAGACCCCCACACCGCGCGCGTCAAGCCTGGCCAGTTCTTCTGCCCGATGCACCCCGAAGTCGTCCAGAACGAGCCGGGCAGATGCCCCGATTGCGGCATGAACCTGCGTGAAAAGGAAGAACCGCGTGCGGTCCTGGGCGATCACGCGAAGCACTCGACCGCTCCATCCGTGCCGGGGCGCGTGCCCATCAGTCTGTCTCCGGACAAACGTCAATTGATCGGCCTGACGCTCTCCAAGGTCGAACGACGCAACCTTACGCGCACGGTGCGCACGGCGGCGTTGGTGGAGCACGACGAGACGGGGTACACCCGAATTGCGCCGCGTTTCGCCGGCTGGGTGCGCAAGCTCCATGTCAATTTCACCGGGGCGCCGGTCGAGAAAGGCCAGCCTTTGTTCACGGTCTATAGCCCGGAGCTCTTTTCCGCGGAGAACGAGTATCTCATCGCCTGGCGGGGCGTGAAACAATTGAAGGCAGACGCGCCGGCCTTCCAAAAAGAAGCGGCTCGAACGCTCCTCGAATCGGCCCGGCTGCGCGTCGCGCTCTTCGAGATTGGCGATGAGGAAGTCAGAGAACTGGAGCAACGCGGCACTGCCAGGGCGGAGCTGCTTTTCCGAGCCCCATTTTCCGGCCACGTGCTCGTGAAAAACGCCGTCGAAGGCAAGGCCTTTATGGCCGGTGAATCACTCTACGAAATCGCGGACCTGGCTCACGTCTGGCTGCGCGCCTATGTTTTTGAGTTCGAGATGCCGCTGATCGCCGCCGGGCAGGAAGCGATTGTCAACTTCCCTTACCTCAACAACGAATCGTTTTCTGCGAAGGTCACGTTCATCTACCCCCACATCGAACCGCAAACCCGCCGCGGCCAGATCCGCCTGGAGATGGAGAATCATCACCACCGGATTCGTCCCGACATGTGGGCCAATGTGGAAATCGAACTCGGCGCCGGCGAGAAACTGACGGTGCCGGCCAGCGCGGTCATTGACACCGGCCCGCGTTACGTCGCTTTCGTCGAACGCGATGACCGGCAGCTTGAGCCGCGCGAGGTGAAAGTCGGCATGAAGACCGACGATTACTACGAAGTCGTGTCCGGCCTGTATGAAAACGAGCGCGTCGTCACACGCGCGCTGTTTTTGGTGGATTCAGAGAGCCAGCTCAAAGCGGCCATCGCGGGTATGAGGTCGTCCGGCGGCCACCAGCACTAAATCCGAATGCCGCAATCCAAACGAAATCCGAAGTGGGAAAAATCGAATGCCTCGCGCCTGCCGACGGCGCGTAGCGCAGGTTTCCAACCTGCCGTATCGCCGACTTCCAGTCGGCAGCGCGTCGCCAATTCCAGGGCGCTGGTCGGTGTGGCGCGGCGGCGGATTGAAAACCCGCGATACAGCGCAGCGCGGCGAAGCTGCAACCAAATATTTTGGACTGCGGCGGGAAGCAAAGCGCCACGCCGCTTGCGTCGCCATTGCTGGCCGTACCAAAGCGGTGTCGCCGCTACGCTCTGCCACCGCAGTGCAAAATCGTCGCAGGCTGCGATGATTCCAGGCGATGCTGATTGACTGGAAGTCTGCGTTGCGAGGACTGCACGTCTCCTCATTTGCCTTGAAATGAACTCAAGCCCGCACGCTTCCAGAGCTTCCGAGCCGCCGCCGTCCCATCAGGATTCCCTCATCGAGCGCATCATTGAGTGGAGCGCGCGAAACAAGTTCATGGTCTTCATGATGGTCGGCGCGCTCACGCTGGCCGGCGTTTATGCCATGCGCCACACGCCGCTGGACGCGATTCCGGATTTGTCCGACGTGCAAGTGATCGTGTTCACGCAATGGGAAGGCCGCAGTCCGAATCTCGTCGAAGACCAAATCACTTACCCGATTGTCACCAAACTCATCTCCGCGCCCCGGGTGAAGGTCGTGCGCGGGTATTCCTTTTTCGGCTACTCGTTCGTCTATGCGGTGTTCGATGACGGCACGGACATTTATTGGGCCCGCTCGCGCGTGCTCGAATACATGCAGGGTCTCACCGGCAATCTCCCGCCAGGGGTGACGCCCGTGCTCGGTCCGGACGCCACGGGCGTGGGCTGGGGCTTTCAATACGCGCTCGTGGATAAGAGCGGCCGGCATGACCTCGCGGACTTGCGCTCGTTTCAGGATTGGCACTTGCGATACTGGATTTAAAGCGTGGAAGGCGTGGCGGAAGTGGCGACCTACGGCGGATTCCAGAAGCAATATCAAATCGAAATCGATCCCAACAAACTGCTCGCCTACAACATTCCTATTACCAAGGTCGTTTCCTCCGTTCGCGCCTCCAACAACGACGTCGGCGGACGCGAACTGGATCGCTACGGCACCACGTATCTAGTCCGGGGCCAGGGCTACATCCGTTCGCTCGAAGAACTCCGCCTGGTCGTCGTGGGCGCGGATGCCAAAGGCACGCCGATTCTTCTCCGCGACGTGGCCAAGAACATCACGCTCGGCGCGGAGATGCGGCGCGGCGCAGGCGAATTGGATGGCGAAGGCGAAACCGTCGGCGGCATCGTCGTGGTCCGCTTCGGCCAGAACGTCCTGCAGGTCATCGAGCGCATCAAGGCGAAGCTGGAAGCAGTCAAAGCCTCACTGCCGCCGGGAATGGAAATCGTCACCACCTACGATCGGTCCGATCTCATCCATCGCTCCATCAAAACGCTGACGCGGACGATCATTGAGGAGTCCATCATCGTCTCGATCATCGTCGTTGTGTTCCTGCTGGATTTCGGCGGCGCGGTGCGGGCTATCGTCACGTTGCCCATCGCCGTGGCGCTCGCGTTCATCCCGATGTATTACCTGGGATTGACCGCGAACATCATGTCGCTGGCAGGCATTGCCATCGCCGTCGGCGCGCTTTGCGACGAAGCCGTTGTGATGGTGGAGAATGTCCACAAGCACCTCGAACACGCGCCGCCCGGACTGAGCCGGAAGGAGAAACAGGAAATCATCATCCGGGCGTGCAAACAACTGGGCAAACCGTTGTTCTTCGCGCTGTCACCATGGCCTGGGCGGCGTTTCTTTCCATCACGATCGGGCCGGCGTTGATTGTGTTGATGACCGCCGCCCGAGTGGTTCCGGAACACAAACACCCCATCAGCCGCGTTCTACACCGGCTGTATTA
>VHCZ01000394.1 GCA_016871535.1 Verrucomicrobiota bacterium | reverse complement strand
GAGCGCCAGCCGTTGAAGTTTCAATCCGCGCCCCGCGCTCGCGCGCGGGGCGACAAGCGGCGCTTGATCTCGCGCGGCGTGTGTACCTGTTTCAATCCGCGCCCCGCGCTCGCGCGCGGGGCGACACGTAATAGCTCTTGGTGATGCTGGGATCGGTGTGTTTCAATCCGCGCCCCGCGCTCGCGCGCGGGGCGACCATTCTCGTCCGCCCAGATTGCCACGTGTGTTGCGTTTCAATCCGCGCCCCGCGCTCGCGCGCGGGGCGACAGCGGGGCTGCCAAGCGGCAGCACCGCAAAGTGTTGTTAGCTGATTTTCGCGAACGTGGCGAGCTTCCCGGCGCGCGATGCGATTCGGTTGTCAAAGAACAGCGGAAAATGGTTGCCCTGATTGAAGTTCCAGGCGTGCGCGAGATGTCGGCGACGGAGCCGGCACTTGGGGTTCGCGGAAGCCACGTCATAGGATTAACGGCTCCGTCAGATCCACGGGCTTGGCGGCGCCGTGGTGCTCAGTTCGGGCTACGGCCTTTTCATCCAGGAAATAAAACCGAAGCGAATCTTCGTCCGCGTTGATCTCACGGAGCAACCGGTCCCGGAGCCGCGCCCATTCCTTTTGTCCAACCTGGCATTCGAAGACGGACTTTTGGACTCGAGTTCCGTAATCTTCGCAAGCCTGGGCGACTCGACGCAGCCGGCGGTGGCCCGCTTTTTCGACTGTGGACACGTCGTAAGTGATCAGGATTAACATGGTGCTCGTTAAATGAGTTGAATCGTTACGTCGTTAAATCGGGCCCTCACCCAGCCTTCGCCCCTTCCCTCTCCCATCGGATGGGAAAGGAGGTGCTCCTGGGTGCGCCTCCTGATCGAAACCAGAGCTGTCATTTGGGGACGAAAGGCAAATAATCGGCCAGGTCGCCGCGCAGGTGCCGGGCCAGAATCCGGGCCTGAACAAACGGCATTTGGGCGACGCGCAGGTTCTGGTCCAGTAACGGATGGGTCAAGCTCTCCTGCTTCCGCTCCTGGTAAGCCTTGATGACGAGCTTGCGGCCCGCTTCGGTGAACTCGACCGCGCCGCCCTCGCGCGGGTTGAAATGTTGCGGGCCGACCTGCTGGCGGTTAATCAAGGTGATGGCCAGCCGATCCGCCAGCCACGGACGGAACTCCTCCATCAGGTCGAGCGCCAGCGAGGGCCGATTCGGCCGGTCCACATGGAAGAATCCCACGAAAGGATCGATCCCCGCGCTGGTCAGCGCGGCGATGCAATCGTGCCGCACCAGCGCGTAGAGGAAGGAAAGCAGGCAATTGATCCGGTCGCGCGGCGGACGGCGGCTGCGCGTGCTGAAGGCGAAGTCATCCCGCTGTTGTTTGAGCGTCAGGCTGAGAACCGAAAAGTAAAGCTGCGACGCCAGGCCTTCAGCGCCGCGGATTTGGTCGCGGTCGTTTTGCCCGGCCAGTTCGCTCACCTGACGCCCCAGCGCGTCGATCACCGCCTGCAATGACTCCCGCTCCGGCTCGCTTTGGCTTTCGCGCGCGGCGCGAAGCAGGCTGTTCCGCGAGTTCTGGATTTTGCCAGCCACAATCTGCCGCGAAATGGCGACGCATTTCGCCGGATCATCCGCCGCGCGAAAATGCGTCCGGCGCAGGGTCACGCTCGTGTCGGCCACGCCCGTCATGCGCGCCTGAAGGTAGCCGTGCTCGCTCAGGTAATTCACGGCCACGCCCTGTTCCCAGCAGAGATCAAGCGCAGGCGGGCTGATCACGCTCGGTCCGAAGACGCAGATCGATTCCAGGTGATGGATGGGGATGCTCAATTTGCGAGTGCGGATGGCGGATTTCGGAGTGCGATCTTCGGACGGGAGATCAGGCGGGTATTCGGGCACTTCAACCTGAAGGGTGAGATGGTCGCGGCTGACGTAGCTGCCGGGCGTCAGGAGATAAAGCGTGTTTTGCTGGACGTCGCTCATGCGATTCAAACGCTGAAAAGTCCCTTCGCTGCGCGCACGAATCGGTCGGAGGCGCCGGTTATTTTGGGCAGACAAATCTCGAAGAGCGAACATTCCTCGCACGCCGGTTTGAAGAGGGCGCGGGGAAGTTGCGGGTCCGGAGATGAGAGTTGAGCATCGATCAGAGTGTGCAGTTCCGCGACCGCGTTCTCGGTCAATCGACGCAATTCCGCCGTGAATTGGACTTCGCGCCGGCGCTTGCTCGCCGCGTGAAACACCGCGCCGCGTTCCACGGGGATGCCGAACATCTCCTCCAGACAAAGCGCCTGGGCGCAGAGCTGGGCGTCGTCGTTCTCGAACGGGCGGCGTTTGCCTTTCTTGTATTCCACCGGAACGAGTTTCCGAATCATGGGGAGCACACGCGCCTCGCGTGTCGTGTCCGGCGCCTCGCTGGACACCTTTTCAGAGCGTGTCTGGAGAATAGGTGGAACGGGCGACTCGCCCGTTCCGGTCGGCAACTTGCCGACCGAGATGGCCGTGAGCGCCAAACTGAAATCGCGGCCAGGATGGTCAATCGACCTCGCACCCGTTCCGTCCGGCAGGTTGCCGGACGGCACAGGCTGGCAGCCTGTGCTACCCGTTTCCGCTTCCACGATATCGCATTTGCCCGAGAGTCCAAGCCGTTCGGACCAGACGGGCAACGCGCGCCAGACGAGCACGCCTTTGGCCACTTCGTAGCCGGGCAGGTCGGCGTGGTCGTGCGCCAGGTCGCCGAGGATGGTGTGTTCGTTTTCCTCCCGCCAGCCTTCAATCGCTTTCAACGCTGCCCGGCGCGGGCAGTAGAGGAAGTCGTTGAGGAGCGAGAGAGGCAATTGCTCGTGCGGCTCGGCAAGCTGTGAATTTGGATTTTCCATTGGGGTCACAAAACGTCGCAGCCGGTCTTGCTGGCCTTCAGTAATGGAATGATGTCCGCCATGTAGCCGAGAAAGCCGTTGTAGTTCCGGCCGGTCCATGCCCAAAGCTCCTCGCCCAGCCCGATAGGTTTCAGCGGCCAATCGCCGCTCTTGAGCCGGCTCGACCAGATTTGGACGCTGTTCTGCATGATCTCGCGCCAGGAGGGGAACTGCGCCCGGTCGCGGCTCTCGATTCGGTTGACCAACGCCTGATCCACCAGCACGGTTCGCGTGTCCGCCGTGATGATTCGGCAGAGCTTGGTGACTTCGGGGTAATCCGCCCCTTTCTCGGCTCGCTCGATTTCCTCAATGCGCAAAGCCTGCGCGCCGCGATCATTCCGAAGCTCCAAGCGGAGCGCCTCAGTGCAATCGCCGGGCGAAGGCTGGCCCGATGCGGAAGGTGCATCAGGTTGCCGGTTCAGGCTGGGAGTAAAGAGCCCTTGCCGGAGAGTTCCACCGCCACACCGTCAAACCGGGCGTCACCCGGCTTGTAGGACAGCAGCTCCACGCCGATGGGCTGGCCACTCTGGCCGTCCTTGATCAGGACCACGCCGTCATCCAACTCCGTGCAAATCTGGTTTGGCCGCGGGGCCTGCCAGAATACCGTGAGCAATTCAAGATCCGGTTCGTAATGGACTTTTATCTGGGCCATATCTGTTCTCCTTCTTTTATCGCATTGGTTTGGTAGGCCGTCACCAGAAAACCCGTGCCGTCGGCGCGTTTGGCCACGGCCACGACCCAGTGGCGGACGCCGCGACGGTAAAAACAGCAGCACCGCGGGATCGCGGCGGCTCTGCCGCACTTGCTCCGGCTGGCGCAACGTGGCCTTCACGTCGTCGAGCCTGTCCGCCAAATCAGGATGCTTGCCGACCAGCCGTTGCCAGTAGTCAGCCGTTGTGCAGACGGTGAAGCCGAGCGGCGTAGGGACTTCAAAGAGCAGG
>VHCZ01000393.1 GCA_016871535.1 Verrucomicrobiota bacterium | reverse complement strand
CCTGCCCGAACAACTCGCTTGGGATTGGGAGGAAGGCGCCTGAACTGCGAAAACGCCGCGTCACCGAAAATTTGCAAAATCGCCAGTAAATCCGCATCTCAGCTTACACCCTTTCGTAACACCCTCTCTTAGGGTCTGTGCAAAAATAAATTGCGGTTTTGGCGGGAGCGATTCCACCGCGCCAATATCAAAAGGAAACTGGATTTGAAGGACAGCGCCTCGCTGGTGCACTACGCCATTCGATGGGTGGCGGCGCAGAGTTGGGCAGTTGTCAGTTGTCAGTTGCCAGTTGTCAGGGGAGTCAGGGGGTGGAGTTCGAATCGGCGGAAGAAGATTTCTGAGCCTTCGCATTGGAGGAGAATCCTTCCAAATCGCGGGTACACATCGAAGGCTTCGTTGACGATGGCGCCGTTGACACGGATCGTAATGCGATCACCCCGGCAAATGCACTCGACGCGAGTCCATTCGCCGCGCGGGCTTTCAACATCGCGCGTCCCGCGGAAATCCAACGCGTCCTTCCATTGCGGATCTTTCCCAAACCAGTTGAGCCGGCCCCAGGTTTGAATCGTTTGCCGCCGCCCGCCTTCCTGCCAGGTGAACCAGCCATCCGCGTCGTGCTGCGGAGCGACTTCAGCCGTTATCGTGGGCGAGATCAATGTGCCTTCCGGCGCACGGCCGCGGATCAAAAGGAAATCGCCGGTTGCGCCTTGAAAGACGTTGCACTCGATCGCGGCCATGAACGCGCCCTTCCCATCCTGGCTGTTGCCATCAGGTCCCGTGGCGTGAAGAAATATCCCCGAATCGCGCGCCTTGCCCACGCGATCACCCCAAGGCCAGTTTTTCTCGCCCCATTTGAATTCCACAACCAACCGGTAATCGCGGTATTCCTGTTTCGTAGCCAGGTAGCCCAGGCCGTCGCCGGAAATGCGAATCAGGCCATTGGTGACGCTGAAGACGCGCCGCGGATCACTGTGTTTGGCATCCACCAGCCACGTATAAAGGCCATCAAGATTGGCGCCGTTGAAGAGGGGGATGGCGTTTGCCTTCGGGGAGATAGGCAGCGCCGGTTCCGAGCCCATGACACCGGGGCAGAGCATCAACGGAATTGCGGCTCTCCAGATCCACATGGCGGCACAGTACGCCGACGGAGAGCCCTTTGGCAATTCCCGCGAGAATCGATCAGTTCGGCGAGGATTCTGGTGCGCGGCTCTGTGCGGAGCGCCAGCCACGGCACTACAGAAGAGTCCCGCACGCCGCGGCTGGGGCTGCGACCACAGCCGCGCTCCTTACACGCAATTCTTCCGTCTAGAATCCCAACGGGATTCCGACGCAACCCTGGTCTGGAGGGCGCAATCCCCTTGGGATTGGCGGACCACGCGCACAAGATCCGTGGAAGGAGCAGAACACAGTCGCACTCCTTGGAACGAGATGCGGGCATGGGTCTGCCCTTCATCATCGGTGGACTCCTGAGTACCCACGTCGCGACGCAATGGCTCGCCGGGCGTGAGCTTGAAAAGTTTGGGCCCGCCGGGAAAGCGGCTATTCCCGCGCTCGCGGAAAACCTGTCTTCGTGGCCTTGGTGGATCTCGCGGACCGCGATCGCCGTGCCTGGAAACCACGGTCCGGATGCGGCCGCCGCGGTGCCAGCCTTGGAGAAAATCCTTCAAACCACGAGCCAGTCGGCGCTCGGTGCTCAGGCCGCGGTGGCGCTGGGTCAGATCAACAGTCCCAACACGAACGCCCTGGCGTTGGTCTCCGCCGCTCTGGACGCAGGCCCGGCGAAAACGGGAGTTCAGACCTTCATTTCACGGGAGCACGCGCTGCAAGCTCTGGCGCAAGTCCGGGCGTTTGAGGAGCCGTTCGTTCCGATTTTGGTGAACGAAGCCGAACGCGAGCGCGCGTGGTCGAACGACACGCATGTTTACCTCCAGAGCGTTCACATTCTGAAACGCATCGCGCCGCAGCAAGCCATCGAAGTTCTGCACGACTCGATGCGGAATGATCCGCGCGAAATTGTGCGCGCCAACGCCACAGGGTGGTTGCTTCAACTCCAGCGCACCAACGAATTCGCCGTGGCAGCGCTCTGTGAGACGATCCGGACGAACTTTCGGAATCGGACGGTTTTGATCCTTCACCTGCGCGAAGCCAGTCCGCGATCCAGACTGGCCGTGCAAACACTCCAGCGCCTGGCCGCCGCGAATGATCTTCCCTCGGTGCGGGAGATGGCTCGCAAAGCCCTCGGCCAGATGCAACGCCGAGAGGCCTTGCTGGCTCCGTGAGGAATCCGTCGATGGTAGGGCGGCGCTGCCGCGCCGCCGCATCGACTGAAAACTGGCTGCGCGGCAACGCAGCCCTATCCGGTTCATGGGAGCTCCCACGGCCTTCGAGCCGTGCACATGGTCCAAGAACCCAAGACCGGGCGGACCGCAGCCTTCATGCTGCTTCCGCGCACTCCGCGCTGTCGAGCCTTGAAGCGGCCTAAAGGCCGCGGTCCGAAGAGACGGTTCATGGGAAGCTTCCATGAACAAGGTAGGGCGAGTCCGTCCCGGCGAGCCGCTCGACGTGCTTGGAACACGGCCGAATCGGCTCGCTGGGGACAGGCTCGCCCTACCGAGGGGCTATCGGGTGTTTTCTTCTAGCTGACCTTCCGTAGTTTCGTGATTCGTCCCGTCTGGACCCACTCGGCCACGTAGATGTTTCCGGCCGGATCGAAGCACGCGTCGTGCGGATGGAGGAATTTGCCCGGGACCCAGCTTTCGCCCTTCTCGTCGCGGCGCATTTTCATGCCGTCTTTCAGCACTTGTTCGCGCCACGCCGGGTCTTCGCCCAGGTGAACGATGACCTGGTCGTTTTTGTCGAGCAGCGTGATGCGGGCGCTCAGGTCGGGCACAAGCAGCACGTCGCCGCGCGCGTCGATGTTCGCGGGGAGAATGAAGCCGTCGAGCGTCTTGAGATGTTTGCCTTCGAGCGTGAACCATTGCAGCCGCTTGTTCGCGCGGTCCGCGATGGCGAGGGACGGTTCGCGGCCTGGCCGGTTGTCGATCCAGAGGCCGTGCGGCGTGTTGAACTGGCCATCCTCTTTTCCGGGAGAGCCGAACATGGATTTCCAATTCCCGTTCTTGTCGTAGCGATGGATGCGGTAGGAGCCGTAGCCGTCCGCGAGGAAAAATCCGCCGTCGGGGAGGAACGCGTAATTGGTGGGCATGAACGCGTCGCGGCCCCAGCGCTTCGCGGGTTGGGTGTCTTCTCCGGACGGGTAAAGCTTTGAATCCATCGGCGCGCGCTTTTCCCAGACCAACTCGCCTTTCAGCGTGAGCTTGGCGAAATTCTTCAACTGCTGATAGCCGGTGATGTAGAGGAATTGCTCCCGGCCCTCGGTGCGAACTTCGAGCCCGTGCCCGCCGCCCTGGAACTGGCTGCCAAACGCGCGCACGAACTTCCCCTGCGGATCGAACACGAAGATCGATGGATGATCCTTCAGATCCTCGCGCCCCTCATGGATGACGTAGAGCAGGCCGTCGCGGTCCACGGCGACGTTGTGCGTGGTTTGCCAGGAGTATTTATCCGGCAACTGGGCCCAGTGGTGCAGGACTTCATATTTGTGTTCGCCCGTGCCGATGACGAGCTGTTGTTGAGATTTCTGCGCCGTGAGCACGCGCGGCGCGGCAAGCGCAACGGCGGTGGCGGCCATGAAATGACGGCGGGAGATTTTGGGATTCATACGCAATCTGGTGTTGAAGTGGATGTCGAATTCGGACCGAGCTTAAAGTCAATCCGCCCAGAGCGCGAGCAAGATCAATGTAACCCCTCACCGCCGCGTCGCCGAAGTCCTGAAG
>VHCZ01000392.1 GCA_016871535.1 Verrucomicrobiota bacterium | reverse complement strand
GAAGATCTCTTCCCGCCGGTCGCCACGATTCATCAGGTGGTAAATCGCGCCCGGATACTCAATGCGGAGCTTGCGTGCCATGCGCCGAAGCCTGCTCAAACAGGGCAACGGTGTCAATATGTGGGACTGACCCCTTTATGCGACCTGGTTCGGGATCAATTCAATGGCCGGAGCAGATCGTCGAAGCCCCATAGACGGAGGTCGGGCTGGGTGCCGGCGTTGGCGGTGAACTGGGAAACGCGGATGGTCTTGATGTTCGCCGCTTCGAGCTCGGTGAGCGTGCGCGGATCAAGGCCCGCCTCGAGGCGCGGCTCGAACAGGAACGTCTCTTCGAAATTGTGTCGGCTGGAATCGTAAGTTTGTGAGAACGGCCCGGTCAACATGATCGGTCGAGTGGTCAACCCCGAGATGGTCGTTCCTCCCCAACTCACCAACGGAAAGCTTTTGCCGTCGAAAATTCCAATTCCCGGAACGCCGAATTTCAAGAAAGCGAGAGTGTAGTGCGTCTCGATGGTGGCGCGCCCTCGCCGAAAAGTTAGAGATCTCTCCAATCTCCCGGAGGTGATTTTCTCGATCGGGACTAAACGGGTGGTTTCGTTCGTCACCGTTATCGCCTTGCCATCCAGGCCGAACCTGATCTGCGGGACGCTGTAGGCCGCGCTCAGCCTGACCGTTTCCGCGTCGCCCAAGGGAACAGGCCGCGCGAGCGACAGGTCTTGTCCGAAGGCCGCCTTCAAAAGAAAGTCGCCGCGCTGAGGTCCCTGCGCCCAAGTCCAACGATACTCGAGCGTCCTGCCCGCCACTCTGATCGAGGCGTTGGGAAATGAACCGATCCGACCCGAAGCCGAACGGATCGCGGTGCCGTCGTGGTAAGCGACATCGACCGCGTAATCAAAGCCGGCGCCGCCCGGGTCGTCGCGGAAGGCGAGCCCTTGGAATTGCCAGATTGATTTCAATCGGTGATTCGCATAGAGGTCCTTGCCGTGATGCTGGAAAATGACGAACCGGCCCGCGTCATTCAAAATAAACGGCGCGGGATTGGCCGACACCAGGGCGCTCGGCACTTCGCGGATTTGCTTCACCACCAGACGTCCGGGTTCGATCTTCTTATACTCGAGGTCGAGGACGAATTGAGTCCGCGCGGGCGTGGCTTTGGCAAACTCGACGGCGGCGGCTTTGAACAACCCAAGCAACTGGTCGTACTCGGCGGGCCAGCCGAGAACGGCGCCGCCCAGCGGTACGAGGCTCGAGCGCCGTCGCACGTCGAACTTGGCCGGACTCCCGGCGGTCAGCGCCGCCACCACAACCTCCGGAAGCGCGTTCCCTTCCGGGTTCGTGACCGAAGTCGCGCCCGTCTGCGTCACGAGTTCGCCATCGAGCGAAGCCAGGCTGCGGTCGCTGGTCAACGTCCCGCGCAGAGTGGCCACGCCGTTCGCCAGTTCCAATTCGTCCGGGAACGAATGATGCACGAGCACGGCCATGCCCACCGCGTCTTCCTTGACGCCATGGCGCAACCGCTCCAGGAAAGCATTGTCATTGTAAAAGCTCGAATAGACGCGGCGTAACGCTCGGAACACGCCGCGTTCCGCGCTTTCCGCCGGATCACAGCGACACGGCCCGGCCGAGTCGTTGTCGGTATCGTCGGCCACACAACCGCTGTAGCTGTCGTAAAGCCCCGCACCGGAGAATTGCTCACTATCCTCGACGTTGGTGGAACTGCGGAAGCGCAAGTTCCGCCTCGGATCGAAACCGCCGAGGGCCGCGAGAATCGCGGTCTTCTGGACCGGACTGAAATCCGTGTCGGTGCGGATGAGCGCCCGAATGTCGGCCAGCTCTTTCGTCAGCCGCGCCACGTCTGGCGGAAACGTGAAAGGCCGCAGCTTCTCCGCAATGACGGCCCGGAGCATTCGGCCATCCGGACGAACCTGGTCAAGAAAAGCGCTCCAGAGATCGAAGGTGAAGGCAATCGCGTCGCCGGGGGCGCTTTCCCGAATCGCTCGCATCAGCACGCCAAAGTTGGCCGCCTTGCCGCCGACGAAACGAATGTCCTGCGGCGTCAGGTTGCGCACGGGCAGGCTGAGGGCGCCTTTGAGAGCAAAAGGAGCAAGGTTCAGCGGCGGGGGTTGTTTGGCGCGAAGAAGTTTTTCTTTCTGGCTGTCGGTCAGCAGCCCCTGGACGTTGAGCGTCTGCACGGTAGCGCCTTTCGTGGCGCGCTCCGCGAGCAGTAACAGCTCCTGGCCATCCCACGAGCGGAGTTTCTCGCGATCCTGCTCGTCGGCGACGAACACAAATGGCACATCGAACGACCGGGACAAGATGGCGACATGCGAGTTGGGCGTTGCCGGCGTCAAAGTGATGGTCCCCGCCAAAAGCGGAATCTCGGCCGGCACGGCGTCGGTCAGAAGGATATCGGAGTAGCGCAGCGTGCCGTTGGCGAAAGCCGCCGCAATTCCGCTTGCGGTCACGAACTTCAATCGGCCATAGGCCCATCCAGGGCTGTAGCATTCGTTGCCCCGGACCCACCGCGACGGGGAGCTGACGGTGATGCCCTGGCGAGCCAGAAACGCCTCGTCCTCCGCGGTGAGCCCGCCTTGCTGGAACGTTGGCATGTAGAACAACGTCCATCCGGCGGGCACGACCAAGACCGAGCGGGCGAGGTGGAACCACGCGGCGATCTGCTGTACGGCGAATGGCCGTCGCCCAACGATTTGAATGCCGGCTTCGCGCGTGGTCGAGTCGGGCGGCAACACCACGGCCCCCAGCACCAATCGTTGACCTGCAGGATCGAGCGAAATCTTGTCGAACTCGTCGGGCAAAAGATTCTCAAACCCAGGGAGCCGTTGGATCGCGAAACTGTAGTGAAAGAGGTATTTGGCGCTGTCTTGAAAGTACACCCGGTCCGGTTGGTCCAAACGAATCGTGAACTTCACCCAGCGCGATTCGGATCCCCCGGCGCTGCCAGGTTGCGAATAGAACCGGTCGCCGGAGACCAGGATTTGGTTCTTCCAATCGTCGTCCACCGTCTTCGGTCGCGCCGCTGCGCGGAAAAAAGCCGTCCCACGGCTGCTCGCTTGGCCGATCGGATATTGCAGGAAGGCGTCATGAGTTCGCGCGTGTTCCTGCCAGACGTTCAGGTCCAAGCTCCGTTCGAGAAGATAGACCCGGTTGGTTGGGCCCGCGCTGCTGCATCGAATGTTCCCGGCCGAATCCCGTTCCGCGCCGAGTCTGACGGTTCCCTGGGCAAGGACGGAGTCGCCGGCGACGAAGGCGAGTAACAGTCCCTTCGCGGTTGACGCATTCAACCGCTCCAGCACCCGTCGGATGGCCGCAGTGAAATTCAAGGGAATCCTGTGCCGGGCTTTGCCGGGCCCGTTGGGCAAGATGCTGCCACGTCGCCCGATCGAGATCGAGCGCTGTTTTGCCCCCCTCGTCACCGCGTTTTTCAGAAAGGGGTCATCCATTAAAAGTTCGTGTCAACAAACACAATCCTTCTTCCGCCGAAGAAATAACTTTTTTGACACGAAAAGGGGTCAGTCCCGCATATTGACATTATCCTTGTCCCCATTCCCCTCTCCATCCGTGTGATTCGTGTGATTCGTGGGCCTCCAAACGGCAGCATCACCAACCGCGACTACAGCCATTTGCTCAATGTGGGAATCCCATCGTGCCTCTTACATTCTCCGCGAATTGAGCATGCACGGCAAGAAACATTCGGGTGGACGACAGCGGCGAGTTGATTTGTCGAAACGAGTGCGGGGTGGACGCTGCGCGGGAACGAACCACGGATCGCACAGATTTCACGGATGGTTTCGGACTCGGCTCGCCGGGACGGACTCGCCCTACCT
>VHCZ01000391.1 GCA_016871535.1 Verrucomicrobiota bacterium | reverse complement strand
CCGCTTGCAGGAACGCTTGCGTGAACTGAGCCTTGCAAATAAGGAGCGCTTGATCCCAGCAAGACCCCCTGCCAGTCGCAAGAAAACCGCTCGCGAATAAGCCTATTTCGCAACAGGCTATAGCTAAGCTCGGCGGAGTTGAGAAAAGTCGCCGACTCCAAGCCAGTGCGTAATCCCATGAGCAATGGGCTTGCCTGAACAGACTTGAGAATGGGGTTCAGCTTTCGGTCTCACACACTGAAACACCTGTCCCAAGGTGACTTAAGCCAGCAAGGCTTTGAAGGGCTGAAGCGGAAGATTTTAGGCCCTAGAACGAACAAGGTCTAAAGGCTCTACCGACTAGGGGAATGCTGCACGAAGAACGCCGCGGCTTGCGATCGGCGGCTCAGATGGAGTTTGTCCAAAACGTTGCTGAGGTAATTCTTAATCGTCTTGTCGCTCAGCCCCAGATCCACGGCGATTTCCTTGTTGGTCTTGCCTTCGGCAACCAGGGCCAGAACACGCCGCTCTTGGGTGGAAAGAATGTCGATTTTGGACGGTGGCTCGGAAAGGTTTTTTACGCGCCCCAGCACTCGCCCGGTGACCGCGGGGTCGAGGATCGACTGCCCGGCCGCAACTTTTTCAATGGCCTTCACCAAACCGTCGGCATCGATCTCTTTAAGGAGGTATCCGTCGGCTCCCGCAGCGATCGCTTCGAACACGGTGTTGTCATCGGCGAAGGAAGTCAGAATCAGCACGCGCGGTTCGCCGTCCATTCTCTGAATTTGGCGCGAGACCTCGTAACCGCTGCGGTCCGGAAGGCGAACGTCCAGAAGAATCACGTCCGGCGAGGTGCGCTGCAATTCGGCAATGGCGGACGCGGCGGTCCCGGCTTCTCCAACGACTTCGATGTGGGGAAACCGGCTCAGCAAGGTTCGCAGCCCGATCCGCACCACTTCGTGATCGTCCACGATAAGGACGCGAATGCCTTTCATCTCACGGGGACTCATGCGGGTTTTTCACCGGAATGTCGAGCACGATTCGCGTGCCCTGACCCGCCTGGGAAACCACGGAAAACGCGGCGCCGAGTTCACGGGCTCGAGTCGCCATGTTCCGCAACCCGCGCTGGTCCGGCCCCACCGCCGCCGGATCGAACCCCATGCCATTGTCGCGAACCTCGAAACGAATCTGGCCCTCGCCCGGTTGCAGCGACAGCACGGTGCGCTCGGCGCGGGCGTGGCGCACGCTGTTGCTGACGGCTTCGCGCGCGATGTGCAGCAACTGGGTTGCTTGATGCGAAGTCAATTCCTCGGCCGCGAGCGGATCGATCTGCAGGCCGAAGCGCAGCGCGTGCGGTTCGCCCAACGTCAGCACGATCGATTTCAAGGCCGTCTTGAACTCCTGGCCTTTCAACGCCTCGGATTCCAGACCGAGGATGAAATTCCGCACGTCGCGGATGACGCTGTTCAAGTCCGCGCGCACTTTCGCGAGCTGGCCTTCCACCTGCGCCGGCTTCTCGGTGACGAGGCGTTTGCAGTTTTCCAAATTCAACCCGACGGCGTAGATCGATTGAATGATGCAGTCGTGCAAATCGCGCGCGATCCGCTCGCGTTCTTCCAGAGCCTTGCGCAATTCCCGTTCGCCCTGGCGTTCCGCCAGCGAAGCCTCTCGCAGCCGCAGAGCCTCCGCCTTGCGCGTCACACCAGCTCGAAGCCAGAGCACCCAGCCAAACGCCCACAGCACCGCCATTCCGGGCAACCAGAACCTCCAATTCAGAAGCCTCGACGGAGAACCGGACGGTTGCTCCAGCAGAACCCAATCCTCCGGCGAACGGAGCCAAATTACGAAACTGCCCAGAGCCGGCATGCCAGCGTCACGGGCGCACACCCCGCTGATCTGCACGTGAGTATTGGGCAGAATTCGCGACCCCGGCACTGCCCCCTGAGTTTTAGGAAGAATCGCCCGCAGCGATTCCTTTCCCGCCCGCAGCGAGAACGTCTGTATTTCCGGGGAATCATCCGCCGAGGCGATAACTCGCGCGTCCAGTCGCACCAGTCGGTGATCGAAAGCGCCGGAGAGAATTTCTCCGGCCGTTGCCACCGCCGGACGGAGAGGTTCCCCTTGGCTGACGCTCCGAAAAATCCCGTCGGCGACCGTGGACGCGCCTTCCGCCAGAACCGCGTAGCCGGCCACGTCCACGACTTCGCCAGGCGCCAATGGCGCGTTCTGCTCGGTCCGAACCTGCACGCCGCCGGTGTCGTCTTGAATGAACAACACTTTTCCAGGCCAGTGCATCGTCACGGTTCCTCGCACGCGAACACGATGATCCAACTCCTCGCCGGGCAGTTTCATTTTCAGACTTCGACTCGTCCGTTGCGCGCGCGAAAAAGGGTCCGCCGGCGCGGGCTCCAGCGTCTTGACTTGAGCCATGCCCGGCACCATGAGATGAAACCCGTCCAGTCGTTTCAACCGATCGTGCGATGAGGAAACGACCCCGGAGATCCGGACCTTCGCGTCAATGAGTAAGTTCTCCTGGCCCGGCTCGCGTTCCAGGATGCGAACTTTCAGCCGGCTCGGGCCGGCGACCAAATCGAGCAGCAGGTGCCCCCAATTCTCGACGGCCCGCCGAACCACGCCTTCGACCTGAATCCACCGACAATCATCCCGCCCTGCTGACAGTTGTTCGATCGCGATGAATTTGGGCTCCGGGAGCTGGCCGGGTCGAATCACGTTCAAATCCCCCTGCTTGACCGAGGATGAGAAGGTGCCGGCCGAGGTCGTTCCGGTCACTTCAACGACGTCTCCGGCCCTGGCCGGGCGAGCCCAGTTTTTCAAATACACATAGACCCCGCCGGTTTCATCGTGAACGAAACAGAGCTCCGTGCGCTGTTCGAAGAAAGTGACTACGGCTCGAAGCCGCACGGGATAATCTCGACTGGCCTCCGACGGACTCAACTTGAGAACCTGGACCGCTTGCGTGAGCACGTTGAGCGGCGCATCGGCCACGCTTCTTTGCTGGCCCGCAGCGTTTCCTGGGATGAAAAAGATCCCGAACAGCACGGCAGGAAGAGAAAGGCCGTGAAGCAACTTGAGCACACGCCGAACCATTGTGGTGCAGTGTAACATTCGATTAACGAACGCTTCAACAGGAACAAGGCTGGTTAGGCGGGTTTCACGGTTCCCGGGAAGTTCCCGTGCCTTCGGACCGTGCACACGCCCCATAAACGAGTCGAAGGTAGGGCGAGTCCGTTCCCGGCGAGCCGCTCGACGTGCTTGGAATACGTCCGGCTCGGCTCGCTGGGGACAGGCTCGCCCTACCTTGAAGTTCATGGGAAGTATTGCCGGCCAAAAAGGAAGCCAGCTATTCCGGGGTCACGTTGGGGAGATCCAACTTGCCGTCGAGCGAGGCACAGCGCAGCGACAGGAGCAGTTGATTGAGCGATTGACAATCCTGGCGCATGCTCCCGGGCGAACTGGTCAGGACGCATTCTAGAGAACCGCCCGGAAAGGAGATGACACCGACCCGCGCATTGCGGCGCACGCCGCCGGCGGTCCGCCAATCCAGATCGAATGCCGGCCCGGATTGGCCGAGGGCCGACATGCGAAGTTCCTCAATCGTGCCTGCATTGGGAAATCGCCTGTGGACTTTATCCAACAGGGCCGGGGCCGGAGGCTCGGCGAAGGCGCTGGAACTCGTTTCGATAATGTCAACGAGGACAGAGAATGACACCTGCTGGGTCGGAGACTGGCACTCCCCGGGCTATCTGTTTAGTTAGTTAGTTAGTGTCTGAGAAGAAACTCGGGGAAGCGGCGTAAAGATTGGGGGGCCAGAGGCCAAAAGGCGCGCGAATGTTTTGGTCGGAGATTCGGGGAAGCCTGCAAAATCAGGGTGAGAGCGTCGTTTGGGT
>VHCZ01000390.1 GCA_016871535.1 Verrucomicrobiota bacterium | reverse complement strand
CAATCCGAACACGTTTCTCGTGGATGGCAAACAACGCGTCGCCATCGCCGCAGGCAACGCGCTGTTTGTTTTTGGGCTTTAGTCGGAGGACCCATATCGAGCGCCGAACCAATCTTCTCCTCAATCTCAGTTCTGATCTTCAAAACCTCCGGATCATTCGGCGCCAGCTTGACCGCGTGACGGCTGAAAAAGTCCGCCTCCCTAACGCGTCGGGAATTTACTTTTGGTCTCCGAGTAACCGCCGCGTGGCGGCCCGATTAGTTCGTCGGCGGTAATCTCGATAGGCCGCCTCAACAGTCTCTTGAACAGACTCCCTTGTTATGGACAAATCTCCCGGCTCGACGTGTTGCAACTGACGGGTCCACTGTTCGATCAAATCATGATATCGCGCCAACGCCGCCTCTCTGATTTTGGCGGAGGCAGGAATGTCACCTCTGGCGGCGGCCATGAGGCGATAGACGTCGTCACGCGACAGCGACATGGGCGCGCTTGCGACGGCGGGATTTCGCTTTGAGAGCCATCGCTGCGTCTTCGAAGATGGATCGAGCCGTTTCCGCAGTCACCGTTTCCCCGGTGGAAAGTTTCACGTCACGCCAGTGGGTCTTTCTAGCCACACGCACGATGTCCGCCGGGGTTGCAGCGCGCTTTCCAGTAGAGGCGTCCTTCATGGCGAAACCGTATTGAGCAGCGCGCTTGAAGTCAAACTCCGAAGACGCGCTTTCGCACCTGCGCATTTGTTGAGAGGCGACCACCTTTTCCGACAATCGCCATCGGCGAAATGTTTTACGGTCCAAGTGATGATCCTACGAACGGCCGTTGCCCGCTAAGGGTCTGTGCAAAAATAACTTCCGGTTTTGGCGGGAGCGCCGCCTGGCCGGATGCAAGGCGCCAGGAGGGAGCATCCCCGTTTTGGGGCTGTGACCGACGAGCAACGCCGCAGCCGGCCAGGTGCCGCCCCGCCCCGGAGGGCTGGGGCGATTTCGCTTTCTGGCTTCGTTTCTCCTCAGTCGCAGAGCCCTGGCTATGCTCCTTCGTCGTGCCTCGCCAGAAAGCGAAATCGCCTCCAGCAAAACCGGAATTTATTTTTGCACAGACCCTAAACACGCCAAACAACGCCAACGCCGACCGGCCTTCGACACTGGCGGCGATTCACCTGGACAGCGATCGGCTTTGAAGGGGCAAGTCCTCCGGGTTCGCGTGATTTCGCGGATTTGGCGGGACCAACTGCCCTTTTGAGGCTGATCGTTAGCTCAGCGTGTTTCGATTTTTCCAATCTTCTCTTGAACTTCCGCTCTGATCCTCAAAACCTCCGGATCATTCGGCGCCAGCTTGACCGCATGGCGGCGGTAAAAATTCGCCTCGCCCTCGCGTCGCGGGTTTTCCTTCGGGTCTTGCTCCAAAACTCTTCGGCGTAAGGGTCCAAATTCTGGGACGGCCATCGGTAATAACTTGACGACTTCGCACTGATGAAAGTCCGTCGTTGGGCGTTCGTCCATCTTCGTCTCCACGGACTACGGGCTGCTGGCTACGGACGACCAGGCTTTCCCGGGCAATTGGGACAAAGCTTCTGCGACGCCGCACTGCTCGGTTCAGAGCCACCCTCGGGGCTTCTTCCACCGCGCCGTGGAGCTGAAATCAAGGAGCGCGTTTCGCACTCTGAAAGCCTGCGGGAGTCGCATCCCAAATCCGAACTGTTCCGTCCGTGCCGCCGGAAATAAGCCGCTGGCCATCCGGACTGAAGGCCACGCTGTTTACGCCGCCGGTATGACCGCGCAACGTCAGGATTTCCTGTCCGGACTTTGCATCCCAAATCTTGATCGTTCCGTCTTCGCTGGACGAAGCCAGGCGGTTCCCTTCCGGGCTGAATACGAGGCCGGTCACGGAGCCAATGTGGGCGGAGAAAGTGATGTAGTCGGATTCGAGCCAGCGTTTCACTCTTGGCGCCCCGGAAAAGAGATAGGAGGCTAGCTGGTGAAATCCTCCAGGCATCTTGGCGATTCTTACATGCCCCAAGTGATTTCCGGCGGCAAACCATCGGCTATCCGCGCTGAAGGCAACGCGAGTACACCCCACAAAAAGTTGTCCCAATTCAGAAAAATAGTCTGTCACTTCCTCAACTACGTCAGCGGTCTTGGGGTTTAGAAACTCGATCGTGGCTAGTCTCGTGCCGTGCCGGGGGATGGCCATAAGCAAGCCATCGCGACTGAACGCCACATTGTTGTAACGCTTGGCGTCCACTTCGCTGCTTTGGCGAATCACCTGACCGGTTGTCGCTTCGCAAATGAGCAGACCGTTACGGCTGAGCGACGCCAAAACTTTGCCGTCAACGCTGAACGAAACGGCGATTACCCCGTCCTCGTTTGCGCCGACTCTCGAAGCCTCTGGAGTGGCACCTGCCCCCGGTGCCGGCAGAACTTGCTCTCCGGGTGCGCCGGACTGACGAGGGGGTGTTTGAATGGGCCCATTGGTTGGAAGCGTGAGGTCATACCGTTTCAACAAACTTGGGTCCATTTTGAAAAGCGCCCCATCACCGGCGTATCCTCGAAAACTCACGATCTGAGTACCATTGCTGACGCTCCAAACTTTTACAGTTCCGTCGGCGCCGGCGGAGGCCAGAGACGCTCCACCTGGGCTAAAGGCCACGTCGTTCACGGCACTTTCATGCCCGCGAATGGTCAGGAGTTCTTTGCGATTGCTCGCATCCCAAAGCTTAATGGTTTGGTCCGCGCTGGCGGATGCGAAACACCGACCGTCTGGACTGATGGCCACGCTCCGAACTTCATTGGTATGCGCCGGGAGAACTTCGGCCGGCTTTGAAAGTCGCGACCGCCGCACCACTTTCGATCGCCCAGACCCTCACGAAGTGATCCACGCTTGCGGTAGCCAAATAGCGATTATCGAAGCTGAGCGCAATCTCGGTGACCAACGAATCATGCTTGAGCGATTTGTGAACGTTCGGCTCCGCCGAAGTCAAATCCCACAATTGCTCCACACGCTCACCTCACCCGACCCGGTCCGCACGGCCAAATGCCGGTCACCCGCAACGAAGACGAGTTCAACTTGTCGATCTTCCGGCGAGTTGACCGGCAGGTTAAAGCTCGTCAACTTTCGCCCGCTTCCGACATCCCAGATCTGTGCGACTAATCCTTTGAAGGACTCGTTGCCGAGCAGAGTCTCTTTCCAAATCGTGCTGGTGGCGGCGAGGCGCTCGCCGTTGTGGCTGAAGGCCAAGTCTGCCGTGGCCCCCCGCGGCCTCAATGGTGCGGTGATCCGCCTGGCAAAGGCGATGGAGGTAATGCCATTCCCATTGGCGCAATGCGATCGGGCAATCATTCAGGAGTTGTTCCATGAAACCGATGTAGCCGTCGGCGAGTTCGCGTTGGGCTCGGCCGATGCGGTTGATGTAAAGATTGGTTTCGGATTTCATAAGCGATTGCTTCGTCTTGCGCCATTGCCAGAGCACGCCGCCGAAGCCCGTGGCCGCTACCAGCGCCACCAGGCCGATCATGCCTGCCATGGCCGGCTTCCGCCTCCGCCACTTTTGCAGGCGTTCCCAGGCGCTGGCCGGCCGCGCCGAGATCGGTTCGTGATTGATCCAGCGTTCCAAGTCCTCCGCCAGAGCATCGGCCGAAGTGAAACGATGTTCCGGTGCTTTCTCGAGACACTTCAAACAAATCGTTTCCAAATCGCGATCGACCCGCGCGTTGATCGCGCTCGGCCGCTCCGCTTCTTGCTCGGTAACCTTGCGCAATGTCTCCAATGGCGTGGCCGCCTGAAACGGCGGGCGGCCTGTCAGCAACTGATAAAGGATCGCGCCCAGGCTAGCCTAGCCTATTCAAGTGTCTTCCAGCAGCCAGACCAGTCCGGCGAATATCCCGTTGTCGCTTCAATCCTCGCGCCCCCACGGCCGGGAAGACCGAGCCGTGAGCGCGGTCGTGC
>VHCZ01000389.1 GCA_016871535.1 Verrucomicrobiota bacterium | reverse complement strand
GAATTTTGCCTGGGGCTGCGTTGCTCCTCGGTCACAGCCCCACTGGCGGGGGATGCTCGCTCGTCGCGCCTTGCCCCAGGCCAAATTGGGCGCAACGAACGTGAGCGTATTTACGAAACGGACCACTTAGTCCTTGTCGTAAACCGCGTCTTCGGGCGCATACTGTTTTGCCAATTGCTCGGTTGAAAATCGGGCCCAATCACCGGCCTCACGCTGAGCGTGTCGTTGCTCCAACAGAAAATCGACGTAGTGCAAAGCTTCGGTTTGCAGGCTCTCCGGCAGGCGTTGGATTTTCTCGTAGATTATCTCCGCAGTGCTCATGGCGCGAATGAATACCGGATGCCTGATGGTCTGTAAATTCGATAAATGTCTTGATGTCTTGAGAGATCACACCGTCGAGACTGGAAACGAACCGCGGAGCATTTTCCCAGGCGTCACGTCTAACTCGGCATGAAACGTTGGCTTAGCTTCAGCTTGATCACCATTGCGCTCGCGCTTTCCCTGAAAACCTTCGCCGCCGGCCTCATCATCGTTGATGCACCGCCCGGTGGGCAGCCACTGGTCGTTCCCCGAATTTGGCCCCCACCCGATCCGCGGCCGCCCCGCCCCATTCCCCCGCCCCATCCCATGCCGCCTCCTTCGCGGATTTATCCGTTTGCGCCGCTGGAGTTGGCGTTTCACAAAGCGGACATTCAGATCCGGGACCAGGTCGCTTCGGTCGCGATCGAGCAGGAATTTTACAACCCGAACCCGCAACAACTCGAGGGTACGTTTCTTTTCCCGCTGCCGAAGGGCGCCCAGATCAAGAAGTTCGCCATGGAAATCGCCGGCCAGGAAGTCGAAGCCGAACTGCTCTCGGCCGAGAAGGCGCGGCACATCTACGAGGACATCGTGCGCAAACTGCGCGACCCGGCGCTGATGGAATACGCCGGGCGCGACCTGATCCGCGTGCGGATTTTTCCGATCGAATCGCACAGCCGCAAGCGCGTCACTCTTGCCTACACCCAACTATTGCGCGCGGATTCCGGGCTGGTCGCATTTTCCTATCCATTGAACACGGAGAAGTTTTCCGCCAAGCCGGTCCAGAGTGTGGCGTTCAAGCTCGACCTGGAAACTCAACGCCCGTTGAAGACAATTTACTCTCCCAGCCACGACGTTGAAATCAAGCGCCACGGGTCTCACCGCGCGACGCTGGGCTACGAGGCCAGGGACGTCAAACCCGACACCGATTTCCAACTCTATTTCGCGACCGAAAAGAGCGACATCGGCATCAATCTGATGACCTACCGTGCCGGCTCGGACGACGGCTACTTTCTGCTCCTGGCGTCACCCGGCTTCGATGTCGCCGACAAAAAGGTTGTGCCGAAAGATGTGGCTTTCGTGCTCGACACCTCCGGTTCGATGGCAGGCAAAAAACTTGAGCAAGCCAAGAAAGCGCTTCTCTTTTGTGTCGAGAACCTGAACGACGAGGATCGGTTCGAGATCATCCGCTTCGCCACGGACATCGAACCGCTGTTCAACGGGCTTTCCGCAGCGAATCGTGACCGCCGCGCCCGCGCCGGCGAATTCATCCGGGGATTGAGGCCCACTGGCGGCACCGCGATCGATGCCGCCCTAAAGAACGCTCTGGCGCTGCGCAAGGAAAGATCGGATCGACCCTTCGTGGTCATCTTCCTGACCGACGGCTTGCCGACCGTCGGAGTGACGCATCCGGATCAAATCGTCGCGGGCGTCAATCAGAACGCCGGTTCGACGCGCGTCTTTTGCTTCGGCATCGGGCACGACGTGAACACGCGTTTGCTCGACCGCATCACCGAAAGCACCCGTGCCGCCAGCCAGTACGTGACGCCGGACGAAGACATCGAAGTGAAAGTGTCGAACTTCTTCGCGAAGATCAAAGAGCCGGTCCTGGCGAATATCAAGCTCACGTTCCCGGAGCACGTGCGCGCGACCCAACTGTATCCGAGTTCATTGCCGGACCTTTTCAAAGGCGAGCAACTCGTGCTTGCGGGGCGTTATTCCGGCGTCGGCTCCGGCAAGATCTCGATCGAAGGCGCCGCCGGCGGTCGGACCGCAGAATTTGCCGGGAACGTGCGATTCCCGGAGTCGGCCCGGGAGCATGATTTCATTCCCCGGCTGTGGGCGACGCGGCGAGTCGGCTATCTGCTCGATGAAATTCGCCTTCATGGCGAGAACCGGGAATTGAAGGACGAAGTCACTGAACTGGCGCGCCAATTCGGGATTGTCACGCCCTACACGGCGTATTTGATCGTCGAAGACGAAAAGCAACGCGGCGTGCCGTTGACGCTGCAATCGCTTCCCCAATTGCAGACGGACGGCGAGGCGCGCGAGTTGTCTGCCACGGCGTTGCGAAGTTATTACCATCAGCAATCCGGCGAGGCGGCGGTGGCCAACGCGCGGGCTGGACTGGCCCTCAAGTCGGCCAATGCGCCGGCCGACGCGCTCAAGCTCGGCAACACGGAAGCGAATCAGACCCTGGTGTTGTCGGCTAAGCCAAATCCGGGTGGCATGGTCAGAAGCGCCGGACCGGGCGGAGCCTCACCGGTGACTGCGGCCACCGCCGTCTCACGCGTCGCGCAGTACACGGAACAAACGCGCTTCATCAATGGGCGGAACTTTTTCCAGAATGGCAATCAGTGGATCGATTCGCTGGCGCAGAAGCGGCCCGAGGCGCCGCGCGTGCGGATTCAGTTCAACTCCCGCGAGTATTTTGCTCTGGCGGCCAATCAACCGGAAGCTCGCCCCTGGCTGGCTTTGGGCCAGAACGTGCAGTTTATGCTCCATGGAACGGTGTGCGAAGTGTTCGAATAGCGGGGCTCACGTCCCAAGCGTTCTCAAACGTTCGGTCAGGATTTTACGGACGCGCCCGAAGGTCTGTTCGGCGTGTGCCAGAACCTCGGCGCCGCGCGAGAGATTGCCCGCGCGGCCGGCCGCTTCGAGTTCGCTGATCGGCTGGCGCATGGCGGTGATCCCGCACGTGGCGCTGGCGCCTTTGCAGCGGTGCGCGAGCAATTCGACTTCCGATGCCTTGCCGGCAGACAGGGCGGCGCGAATTTGCGTGATTTGCTCAGCAGTCTTTTCCAGATACAAATCGACAAATTCGCGAACCGTCGCCGGATCGTTGCCGAGCATTTCGTCAAACCGCTCCCAATTGATCGGAGACTCTGCCGGCGCGACGGAAGCGTTGTGCCTCGGCTCTTCCGGGCCGGATGGCGCCGTGTCCGCTGGCGCGGGCGCAGGAGCCTCTCGACGAACTGAGCCCCATCGCTGGAGCGCCTTTTGGACATCGGCGATGGGAAGCCTCCACGGCATCCAATCCACAAAGAATCTGGCGAGCCATCTTCATTTCGTTCGATCCTCAGCTCGCATTTCATCCAGAACCTTGATCGCCTCTTCCATGTGAAGGTTTCGACTCAATTCCCGCAGTCGGCCGGCTACCTCGCGCGCGCTTTCCCTCAACGCTTCGACCTCAGCCAAATCGAACAGGGCGTCCCCGGCTTCGTCGCTTTCCAGTTCGCAATACGCGTAAGCCGAGGCTGTCTCGTGGCTGCCGACCCCTGGGATCGGTCAACGTCACTCATGTCGGAAGTCTATCAGGGCCAGCATGAAGAAAAGATGAAGGGCTGCCAGCAGAACTGCAAGGTGCGATTGAGTGTCGGTCAGCGACTCCGATTGACTTCCTCTCTCCCGCGAGGAACGAGTGGGGAGAGAGTTGGAGAGAGGGGTTTCTTGGAAACATGAGACCCGATCCAACGGACCTCCTTTCCACAGCTCTCTCCTCCCTTCGGGAAGAGAGGGAGGAGACTTTGTTGACCGACAGTTTTAATCGCACCCCTCACGCGATCACGCGAATCCGAGTTTCCCGACTTTGTTGAAATCATTCATTAGCGAGCAAGCCTGTCCCAGCGAGCCGTATTCGGGCGTGCTT
>VHCZ01000388.1 GCA_016871535.1 Verrucomicrobiota bacterium | reverse complement strand
TTCGCCAGACTTCGTTGCTTGCTCCTTACAGATCCACTTCGGGATATGCTCGTCGCTCGCGCCTCGTCTGGCCGAAAAATCCCTTGCCGCGAACGTGAGCGTATTTATGAAATGGACCACTAAGTCAGAATCCGGCGGATGCCCAAACGGATTCTCCCTGCTTGCGTAATCCATGAGTGGCGACGGTGGGGCGAGGCTCCTGCCGAGCCAATGCCTTCGATAACACGCTCGGCAGGAGCCTCGCTCCACCGTAGCTGAGAGGCCGCATGCGTGCTGAACATAGGAGCCACGGGAGTGGCCAGGAGGCATGCGCTGGTTGGGACCGCAAACATTCGAGTCAATTGTGCAAACTGCAGACTGACCCTGCTTTGACTCAAATCAACAGAGCGCAGGAAAGAACAATTGGAGAAGCGGGCTTGACGCGTTTGAGGCCAGTTCCTAGGCTCCGACGCGTAATGCTCCGCGGCAATCGTCGGAAGACGGACGCGGGGCATTTGTCTCTCAGGTGAAAGGCCTTTTGTGAATGTAACACTTGAAACTCTTGCGCCCTGCCGAAAACTGATGCGAGTCGAGGTGGAGGCTCAGGCGGTCGATGCCGCTTTCGAGAAAGTCACGTCGGATTTCCAGCGACACGCTCGCTTTCCGGGTTTTCGTCCCGGCAAAGCCCCGCGCGACCGGGTCGCCAAGACCTACGCCAAAAAGATTGAGGAGGAGACCAAGAAAGAGTTGATTTCGGAGAATTTTCGCAAAGCCGTCAAAGATCAGAAACTGAACATCGTCAGCGTCCCGGATATCGAAGAGATTCAATTCGAGCGCGGCCAGTCACTGCAATTTGCCGCAACCATTGAGATTGCCCCGGAATTCGAGTTGCCCGAATACCGCAAGCTGCCGGTCCGGCGTGAAGTCGGCCAGGTCTCAGAGGCCGATATTGAGCGCGCCCTGAGCGTGCTTCGCGAGCAGCGCGCGACCTACATGGACGTGGCTCGGCCCGTCCAGCAGGAAGACTTCGTCGTCGTGAACTACACGGGCGCGACCGACGGCAAACCTCTGGCTGAGTTGATCCCGGATGCGCCGCGCCTGGCGCAACAGGACAACTTCTGGATTCACATCAAGCCGGGATCGTTCCTTCCCGGTTTTGGCGAGCAATTGGTTGGAGCACAAACCGGAGAGCATCGCTCGATCACGGTGGAGTTCCCCGCCAACTTCGTTTCACCGCAGCTCGCCGGCCAGAAAGCAGCTTACGAAGTTGATGTGGTCCAGGTGAAGGAGCGGATCCTGCCCGAAATGAATGACGAACTGGCCCGAGTTTACGGCGCCGAGGATCTGGGGAAACTGCGCGAAGGCGTGCGGCAGGACTTGCAGAATGAACTGAACTTCAAACAACGGAAGGACGTCCGCAACCAGATTGTCCGGGCGTTGTTGGAGCGCGTTCAATTCGACCTGCCCGAATCCATGGTCATGAGCGAAACGCGGAACGTGATTTACGACATCGTCCGCGAAAACCAGCACCGGGGCGTTTCCAAGGAGAACATCGATAAACAGAAGGATGAGATTTACAACTTCGCCAGCGCCAGCGCCAAGGAACGCGTGAAGATTTCTTTCCTCTTAAAGCGCATCGCGGAAAAGGAAGGCATCCGCGTGGACGAACCCGAAATCACTCAGAAGATTTTGCTGCTGGCGCATCAGCACCAGATGAAACTCGACAAGCTGACCAAACAACTGCGCGATCGGGGCGGGCTGAACGAGTTGCACGAGGAGATCCTCACGACAAAAGTCCTGGATTTTCTGGAATTGCACGCGCACGTCGAGGAAGTGCCGAGGTCCGCGGAGACGACCGAAGGTTAGATCGGTTGCCAAGAGGTTGAGAGGCAAAAGGTCGGACGGCAGTGGCGTAGTTCTCGATGGATGCCAACTTGAGCTTCTTCACCGCCTTCACGTTCTCAAGCGACGGCAGAATTCTCGTGATCGGCTCCGAACCCATCAACGATCCGGAAAACGCCATCTGCTTGTGGGACACCAAAACCGGAAAACTGCTCGGAGTTTGCCGAGGGCACACGCAGGGCGTCCGGTGGCTCGCGTTCGCTCCTGAGGGAGAAACGCTCGCCTCCGTCAGCGATGACAGCACGCTCCGATTTTGGAACGTCCGGACGCAACAGGAACTTCTCTCGCTCCGGCAACTTGCCAATCCCATGAAAGACATTCGCTTTTCTCCGGATGGAACATGGCTGGCCGTGAAAACAACGAAAGGCCTCCAGTTGTTCGACGGCTCGCACATCGCCAGCCAATCATCCAACGAACAACAGAGCCCCACCGGACAATGGATGAAGAAAGCGAGCCGTGAATGAATCCGAAAGTGACGAGTTCAGAACAGGCTTGGTTTAGGCGGGATTCCGACCAAACTGGCCCGCATGGAAACCGCCTCAGTCACCCAGGTTCGAGCACCCAGAACAAGGTCAACTACCGCCGCCTAAGAAAACTGTAGTCGGTCATGCGCATTTATATCAAAGCACAATTCCAAGCTATCTCGTTGCACGTCCTGCCCGCGTCCGAAGTCACGCGCCTGCTTTCCTCCTGCCAAATCGGCGAGAAAGTAGTGCGAATGGCTCAAAATGCCGGGGATCGTGTGATGCTGACAGCCGCACATCAGTTAATGGGGTTCACTTTGGTCCACATGGGTGAGCTGATTTCCGGCAGCGAAAACCTGGAACGGTCAATCTCCTTTTACGATGCGGGCCAGCATCAAACTTACATATCCTTCCTGAGACTTGATCCGCGTATTTACAGCTTGGCGCAGGTTACTCGCGCCCTGTGGCTGCTTGGATTCAATTCCTGACCAAGCCAGGCAGAGGCTCAAGGCGGCGTTTTCTTTTTGCCGCGAAAGCCGGGATCCTCGCAGCCTTGCGTTCACCCAATTGTTTGCGGCCATACTTCACTCGTATCTCCGTGACTATGAGCAGACGCGGACGTTAATGGAGGACTGCAGCAGGCACTGTTACGAATATGACATGGGACAGGAACGGGCATGGTCCTATGTCTGGGGCGGCTGGGCTATGGTTGAACAGGGTGCGACAGCGGAGGGAATCCTGCAGATCCAAAAGCATCTTGCAACATGCCGCACTCTTGGGTCGAGGCTCGCATTTTCAGAATGCCTTACTCTCCTGGCTCAAACTTTTGGGAAGGCCGGCCGAATTGACGAAGGGCTGGCGGCAGTGGCCGAAGCCATGGAACTGGCTCCGCAAATGGCCGAAGGTTACTTCAAGGCTGAAACACAACGGATCAAGGGCGAGTTGTTCCTTCAGACAAAAGCCGAAGGTCGAGAAGTCGGAGCGGAAGCCTGCTTTCAGGAAGCCATCACCATCGCCCGTCAGCAAAGCGCAAAGTCGTGGGAATTGCGCGCCTCGATGAGCTGGGCCCGGCTCTGGCAGAAGCAAGGCAAGCGAGAAGAAGCCCGCGCGCTGCTCGGCGAAATCTATGGCTGGTTCGCGGAAGGCTTGGACACTGCAGATCTGAAAGAGGCCAAGGCACTCCTCGAGAATCTTCGTTGACTCGACCCATTCTCAATAAAAAAGAACAACCGCCATGAGTCCAAATCCCGAAGAGGCCTTGCTCGCTGAAGCAGGCGCACCTTTAGAGCGTTACCAGGCTCAATCCTCGGATGTGCTCGAAGTGGCGCCGGTTGAAGGTGGCGAGTTGGCTGCCGAGATGCCGGGCGGTTGCCGCCACGATCGGGTCGTAGTAACCACTCATCCTGCCGGCCATGTCCGCCTCCGCCCAGATCCGCACGTGATTGCATCCGTGGACGGGTATTGCGACGGCTGGCGTCGAGCATGATTTCTTCGACGACACCCGGACTCTCACGAGGTTCACGGGCGGCGCGGCGTCTCGGTTTGGTCAAACCCTCAAGGCCGCCTGAATGGCGCTGCATCCACGACCTTGAGGCCGGTCACACGTTGAAACTCTTGGGCATTGA
>VHCZ01000387.1 GCA_016871535.1 Verrucomicrobiota bacterium | reverse complement strand
AAGAACCTCACCACCTCCGCCATTGCCCGCATGAATCTGTTCCTGCATGGCGCATCCGATTTCCAGGTCGTGCGCGGCGACACCCTGCGCAACCCGGCGTTCTTCACCGGGGACAGCCTCGCCACGTTCGACTGCGTCATCGCCAATCCGCCCTTCTCGCTAGAAAAGTGGGGCGACGAAGTTTGGACCAGCGATCCGTTTGGCCGCAACTTCGCCGGGATGCCGCCCGCCAAGAGCGGCGATTACGCCTGGGTGCAGCACATGATCAAAAGCATGGCGGCGAAGTCGGGCCGCATGGCGGTGGTGTTGCCGCACGGCGCATTATTCCGCATGGGCAAGGAGGGCGAAATTCGCGAAAAGATTCTCGGCATGGACCTGCTTGAGGCTGTCATCGGCCTTGGGCCGAACCTGTTTTACGGCGCGGGCCTCGCCGCTTGCATCCTCATCTTCCGCCAACGCAAGAAGCCGGATCGCCGCCGCAAGGTGCTCATCGTGGACGCCTCGAAAGAGTTCAAGACCGGCCGGGCGCAAAACGAACTTCTGTCCGAGCACGTCGAGCACATCTACCAGTGGTATCGGAAATACCAGGATGTGCCCGGCATCGCCCGCGTCGTCACGCTGGAGGACCTCGCTGCCAACGACTTCAATCTCAACATCCCGCGCTACGTCGAGCCGAAGAACGATCAGGTCGTGCTCACCGTGGACGCAGCGATGCAGCAGTTGCGCACGAGCTCAGTAGCGGCCTTTGCGGCGGAGGAGCGCCTTACGAAAATTCTCAAAAAGGAGGGCTTGCTGGTATGAATCTTGGGGACTTCGGCCCGATCATGATTGTTATCAGCCGTGACGAAGTGGAGCGGGGTGACATGACAGGTCCCCTTCAGTGCCTGAAAGCCTTATTGGTAAGTCGCGAGACGATTCGTGCCAATCAAACGAATGTAGATGTCTCTTTTAGTGGCTATGAAGACACCCGCGATGAGTTGTTCGAGATTCCCGAGGTCCGCAATTACGTCTATGCGCTCGACGCGAAGTTTCCTTTCTGGCTTTACTTCCTGTCCCGCTATTTCACAGGACTTCAGTGCATAACTTATTGCCACCTTCTGCCTTTTTTGACCCCGGAAGCCCGGGCCAAACACCACCCCCAAAAACTGGCTGAACTGATTGAGCGTCGTTGGGGACCCGCATTGTTCCAACTCTGTTCCGCGGTCGGGCACACCGAAGCAGAGGCCGATGCCCTGCTTGCGTCTGCCATGACTTATTTTCAATCTGGCCCCACCAAATTAACCTCATGACCCCGCGCATCTCCCAACAACAGCTCGAATCCTATCTCTGGGGCGCGGCCGTGCTCCTGCGTGGGACGATTGATGCCGGCGATTACAAGCAGTTCATCTTTCCACTCCTGTTCTACAAACGCGTGTGCGACGTGTTCGATGAAGAGACGCAGGCCGCGCTGGCGGAATCCGGCGGCGATAAACGCTACGCCGCCGGGCGCGAGCAGCACCGGTTTCAGATTCCGCCGGAAGCCCACTGGCGCGAGGTGCGGCAGGCGGCCAAGAATGTCGGCGCGGCGTTACAATCCGCCATGCGCGCCATTGAGACGGCCAACCCGGACAAGCTCTACGGCATCTTCGGCGACGCGCAGTGGACCAATAAAGACCGGCTCTCCGATGCCATGTTGCGCGACCTGGTCGAACATTTCAGCATGCTGGAATTGACCGTCGCCAATCTGCCCGAGGACGAACTCGGCCAGGGCTACGAATACCTCATCAAGAAATTCGCCGACGATGCCGGCCACACCGCCGCCGAGTTTTACACCAACCGCACCGTCGTCCATCTGATGACCGAGATGCTCGACGTGCAGCCCGGCGAATCGGTTTACGATCCCACGTGCGGTTCAGGCGGCATGTTGCTCTCGTGCATCGCGCACTTGCGCCGGCTGAAAAAAGAATGGCGCAATGTCCGGCTCTACGGCCAGGAGCGCAACCTGATGACCTCGTCCATTGCCCGGATGAACTGCTTCCTGCATGGCATCGAGGATTTCCAGATTGAACGTGGCGACACCCTGTCCGAGCCGAAGTTTGTTCAGGGCGACCGCCTCCAGCGTTTCGACGTGGTGCTGGCCAATCCGCCGTATTCCATCAAGCAATGGGATCGCGACGCCTTTGCCTCCGACCCGTGGGGGCGCAATCTCTACGGCACACCGCCGCAGGGCCGCGCCGACTACGCTTTCCAGCAGCACATCCTCCAAAGCCTGAATCCCAAGACCGGCCGTTGCGCGGTTCTTTGGCCACACGGCGTTCTGTTCCGGCAGGAGGAAGCCGAGATGCGGCGCAAGCTCATCGAGGCTGACCTCATCGAATGTGTCCTCGGCCTTGGGCCGAACCTGTTTTACAACTCCCCGATGGAGGCGTGCGTCGTCATCTGCCGCACCGCCAAGCCCAAGGCGCGAAAGGGCAAAATCCTGCTCATCAACGCCGTAAACGAAGTCACCCGCGAGCGCGCCCAGAGTTTTCTCACCGACGACCACATCGAGCACATCGTCAGCGCCTACGAGAAATTCGCTGACGATCCCGGTTTCGCCCGCGTCGTGTCGCTGAAGGAAACTCGCGCCAAAGAAGGCAACTTGAGCATCCCTCTCTACGTCGCGCCGGCTGCAAATGGTGCATTGGATACCAACCCGGTGGCGGACACCGCCTCACTCTCGTCGGCACTGGGCACTTGGCTGGAAAGTTCCAAAGCGGTGCGTCAGTCGCTGGAATCGCTCGGAACCAGCATGAAATCGTGATTATTCACCGATAATGGCACTTCTTACTAATCAGTGAAAACATGTGGTTTCAGTAAGAAATAATTGATTTCTTACTGAATTATTGGATTCTTACTGGAAAGTGAAAACATCAGATTTCAGTAAAAGAGCGAGTATTCGCTACGAGAGTGAGCTGGTTCATCAATTCAGGCAGTTGCTTGATGATGATGCCGAACTCGCGTGGCAATCGCCGCCTGGAGACTCGGCCCACGGCCGACTTCCGTGGGTTGGGTTGCAACTGGATGCCCAAACCCACCGATTCAAGCCGGTGTATTCCCTGAAACCGAGCATCCCGGAGTTGGAATCCATCCTCGCGGCTTGGAATGATCCGCTCCCGCCGATACTGGTTGCCCCCGAACTGATCACTCGCATTCTGGAATTTTGCCGCCAAAAGCGTCTGGCCGCGGTTGATTTGAATGGCCGCGTGTATCTTCGCGCCGAGGGATTACTTGTGGATCGCCGAAGTCTGCCCGGGCGCGATTTCCGCTTCGAGCTTGAGCCTCGCAACGTCTTCGTCGGAAAGAGCGCTCGCATCATCCGCAGTTTGCTGACTGACCGCGACCGTGTTTGGGCGCAGAGCGAACTCGTCGAGCGCACCAAAGCCAGCTCGGGTCTCGTGTCGCGCATCGTTCAACACCTCGTCAGTCAGAACTTCATCGAAAAGCAAAGCCCGCGTGAGTTCCGTCTCCGTGACCCGCTCGGCCTTATTGACTCCTGGGTGAAAGCCGATGATTTCAACCGCCGCACCACCGCTGCCCGTTATACCGCCTTCGGTGGCAGCCCCACCGAAATCGCTCATCAACTCGCCACTTGGTCCAAAGAACAATCCGTGCCCCTCGCGTTCACCCAATGGATCGCGGGCTGGTTGCGCCATCCCTACACCGAACCAACCGTCACCAGCGCCTACGTTGCGCGCCTGCCCGAAGCCGCCACCTTGGAACGGCTTGGCCTGCGACCCGTCACCGATGCCGGCAAGGTGACTCTCCTCGTCCCGGATGACGAAGGCGTGTTCCTCGAAACACAGGCCATTCAAAACCTGCCGCTCGCCAGCGACGCGCAGATCTTTCTCGACCTGCAAAAGACCGGGCTGCGCGGACCGGACCAAGCCAACGCTTTGCGTCACTGGGAAGGATTCTGCCGGCCGTGAAATACGAAACCTACAGCGAATACAATCC
>VHCZ01000386.1 GCA_016871535.1 Verrucomicrobiota bacterium | reverse complement strand
TTCTTTTTGTAGGGACGACTCCGCCGCAAATCCACCGGGGCGGTCCGCTCTAAAAAATAGCGCCAGAGGTGCCAGGTCAGAAACTCCGAGCCGTTGTCCACATCAAAACCCCGGAGCGCGAAGGGTAACGGGCAAGCCCGAACTCGAGGTGGCAATGAGTGTGAAGGGTGGATCGGTCTGGCGGCGATCATTCAGCGGATTGAAATTGATGGATTGATCCGCCTTCAACACGTCCAGGGTCGTGGTCACCGTCGCGCTGTCATAGCTCGCCGTGTCGTTGGGAGTGAACGTGACGGAGAGCGTGTGCTGGCCGGCATTCAATACCGCACCGCTGGCAGGGCTGTAGGAATAGGTCCCAGGCGCCGCGGCGGAGGCGTTGAGTTGCGCACTGCCAAGCGCCGCGCCGTACGTGATGGCGGCAGGCGCCGTCCAGGTGAGCTGAGGGCTGGGCCGCGGCAGTGGAGCGGCCGACACATCGAGGCTCACCGCTTCCGTCGTGCTCCGGAAGTAAATGCGGCCGCCGCTGATAGCCGGGGCATTCCAAGTCTTGCCCTGGAGCGCTCGGTGTCGGGCAAGTTCCGTGTACGCATTCGGATTGGGATCCACGACCACCAACCAGCCGTCTTCGCTCGCCGCGAGAATTCTGCCGTCGGCCACCAGCACGCTGCCATAGCCGAAACCGTCCGTGGACCATTTCTCAACGCCGGTCGCCAGTTCGACACATTTGAACGTGAGAAAGCCGTGACCAAACATGCCATACACGTGGCCGTTGTAGTGAACCGGTGTCGCCCAATGATTCATGAACTGGTTGACCTTGGACCAGGCCCGGCTTGCGGAGAAACTGTTGCCGGAAGCAGAAGCAAGCTGGACGACGGCCGCGCCGGCCTGATCTGCGGAAAGCGAGCCGGGATACGCGCGCGAAGCATAAACCCTGTCGCCCGCCACGACCGGTGAAGCCGCGACGGACGTGCCGTTGTATCGAAGCGCGTACCGCCAGAGCACTGCGCCCGTTTCCGGCGCCACCGCAACCAGGCCGGATTGCGCGAAAAAGATCGCCTGGCGCACTCCGCCAATCGTGGCGGCCACGGGACTCGCCTGCGTCATGCCATCGCTTTGCCCTTTCCAGGCCAGGCCGCCGTCCTGTTTTCGGAACGCGAGCAGATGTTCGCCGGGCCGGCCGTTGGAATTCACGAGAACCAGATCCCCGACAATCAAAGGCGAAGCAGCGTTCTGCCACGCGATGACCACCGCGCCAAACTCGGTCCCCAGGTCTTTGCGCCAGATTTCTTGTCCGCTCGCGGCGTCGAGACAAAACAGCCGAAGGTACGAAGTCAGAACGTACACTCGATTGCCGTCCACCGAGGGCGTGGAGCGCGGGCCATCATCGCCGCCCACACCGCCGTTAGGGTAATCCGCGCGGTCGAGAGGCACGGCCCACAGCTCCTGGCCGGTCTCGGCGTTCAAGGCGATGCAGAATTCTCGCGGCCCGCTTGCGGAATTACGGCGCACCTGGGTAAAGACCCGCCCGCCGCTGATCGAGAGCGAACTCAAGGCCGGCTCCAAAGGCACTTTCCAAATTTGGCGGGGCGGTTGCGCGGACCAGTTGATTCGGATCGGCTCGGTCGAAGTGCCGTCGTGGTTCGGGCCGCGGTACTGAGGCCAGTCCGCCGCAAGCAAATTGGGCAAGCCCATAAACGCGCCGATCAGAATCGGCGAGAGACGCGAAGGGGCGCAGACGAAGAATCGAGGGTTCATAACGGAGAATCTAGCAGAAATGGCACGGGCGCGCAAAGCTCAGCTAACCTCCGAATCTAGGGCAATGATCTGCGCAACCTTTCTGTCCTAAAATTGACGCCTCACGCTGTTACCCTGGTGAGAATGTCGTTATCATGTTGATGACGGCTCCGGAAACTGGAACTGAAATGTGTATTCATCGACTTATGAAAAAATCCACAATCCTGCTCTCCTGCCTCCTGGTCCTGGCGATGTCGGCGACGGCTTTGGCTCAGGACGCCAAGAAGGCCAAGCGAGACAAAACGGCCAAAACTGAGCGAACGGAGCAAACGAAGAAGTCCGTTCCCGCTCAGCTTATCCTGAAGCGCTTCGACAAAGACGCGAACGGCAAGATCGCCGGCGACGAAGCGGACGCCCTGCGCAAGGCCTTCGCGGGAAAGCGGCACGATGCGTTAAAGGCGCTCGACAAAAACAGCGACGGCAAACTCGACGACGCGGAGATCGCCGCCATTACGGCCAAGAAACAACCGGGCAAAAGGGCCGAGCGGCCAGAAAAGCGAGTTGAGAAACAGGGCCAGAAAAGGAAGGAAAAGTAGGCCGGGCGTGCTGCCAGGAAGCGTCGCAAGCCTATTCGCGCTTAGCAGCCGAGAATGCCGCGAACGTAGGGCAGACATCGTGTCTGCCGGTTGACGGGGCATCCTTGCCCGTTGTTCGGTTCGTTCTGACGGCAGGCTGCCGTCTAAACCGGCAGGCTGGAAGCCTGCCCTACATCTCAGACAGCTTGAGTAGTCACGCGATGATTTAGGCTGCGGCATGAACGCAAACGAACGCCAGAAGCAACTGGTTCGCATGCTCACGCAGAACCAGAGGCGCATCTTCTCGTACCTTTATACGCTCGTTCCGGACCGCCCTGCAGCCGAAGACCTGCTGCAGGAAACCTGCATGGTCATCTGCGAGAAATTTGACGAATTCCAGCCGGAGACCGATTTCGTCGCCTGGGCCTGCCAGATTGCCTATTGGGAAGTTCGCGCCGCCCGGCAAAAATTTTCCCGCTCGAAGGTTCTCTTCGACGACGCCGTGCTGGAGGCCGTGGCGAAGACCGCCGCGGACATGTCGCCGGAATTGAACGAACGCCACGAAGCGCTCGCCTTATGCCTCGAAAAGCTTCACCCGCGCGACCGCGAACTCATCATCACGCGCTACGAACCCGGCGGTGGGGTCGAGGCCGCGGCCCGGCGCACGGGCCGCACCGTGGTCGCCGCCTACAAGGCTTTGACGCGCATCCGCAGACTGCTCGCGGACTGCGTGACCCTTCGGCTCAGCGCTAATTCGATCCCATGAACCTGAGCGACCCGGAACGCCTCGAATTGGACGAGCTTTGCAGCGGACTCGTGGACGGCACGCTGTCCGAGCCGCAACGCCGGCGGCTGGAGCAGCTTCTGGCCGCCAGTTCCGAAGCGCGACGGATTTATGTTCGCACCCTGGCGCTATCCGCCAGTCTCTTCGACTACGCGAGCGAAATGCAGGCGGAAGCGCCGGAACGCACGGCCCAGCCAGCGAATCTGGTCGCGGTCCGCCGGTGGTGGTGGGCCATCGGACCGTTGGGAGCAGCGGCGGCGATTGCGCTGGCGTTCTGGCTTGGCTCGGTGTCGAAGCATGGCGGCGGCAGTGAAAGTCAGCCGCGGGAAGTTGTCGCCCACCTCTCCGGCGGCAAGAACTGCCAGTGGGCTGGCGCGGCACTTCAGCCCGGAGCTCAGTTGCAGAGCGGACAGCGGATCGAATTGGCGGCGGGCTTCGCCGAGATTTCGTTCGACTCCGGCGCACTGCTTGTTCTGGAAGGTCCCGCCTCGCTGGACGTGAGTTCCGCCTGGGAAGCGGTGCTGCGCCGCGGCACTCTCAAAGCGAGCGTTCCTCAAGAAGCTTTGGGATTCCGCGTGAGCAATGCCGCCGTGGACGTCGTGGACCTCGGCACGGAATTCAGCATGGTGGCCGAGGAGAACGGCGCCACGGAAGTGTTCGTGCTGCGCGGCGCTGTCGAAGCGCACCCACGCGCGGCCAGCGACGCCGCGGCTCGGCCCAGTCTCGTCCTGCGCGAGTCGCAAGCGCGCCGCTTCGAGCGCAATCGGGTGGCTGAAGTGCGCAATCGCGAGCAAAAGCTCCAGCGCTTCGCGCGCAAGATCGCCCTCGACCGTGTCCTCCGACCCGCCTCGTTCGTCCATTGGCCGTTCGATGAAACGGCAGGCGATTTCGCT
>VHCZ01000385.1 GCA_016871535.1 Verrucomicrobiota bacterium | reverse complement strand
AGTTCAAAGTTCAAAGTTGGGCGTGCAGGTTTCTTGGCCGTGGAAACTTCCCATGAACCGTTCCTCCGGACCGTGGCCTTTAGGCCGCTTCAACGCTCGACTCCGGAGAGTGCGCGGAAGCAGCCTGGGAGGGGACCAGGTGGGTTCATGGGTCGTGAGAAGGTGCGTGAGGAACAGGGACCTCTCCAGGAAACCAAGTAGGGCTGCGCTGCCGCGCAGCCAGTCTTCTGCCGATGCGGCGGCGCAGCAGCACCGTCCTACCAGCGATGTGGAATGCATCCCCAACCGCACTAGAAGCTGTACGACGCGGAGACGTGTCCGCGCGATTTTCCGAGGCCCGGGATCGGATCGTCCACTTGCCAGCCGTAATCGAACCGGACCGAAAGGAACCGCGAGACTTGATACCTCAGGCCAACGCCCGCGGATTTGAGCAGCACATGGGGATCTTCATTGGCCAGCAGGATGCGATTGCTGGTCTGTCCGTAATCGAAGAAGCCCAGCACCTGGAGCTGGTCCTTCGCGGTCTTGTCAAAAAACTTGCCAACCGAGAAAGCCGGCGCGCGCAGTTCGTTTGAAATCAAGAAGCCTTCCGCACCCGCTGTCGTTCTTTCTTCATACCCGCGAACCGTGAACGATCCGCCGAGACCGAGCTGTTCGCTCGGGACCAGGTTGCCGTCCGCGATCTGATAGGCGCCGCTCACACGCCAGCTAAAACCGGCCAGGAGCCGCGTGATGCGCTCCAGGTTGAATCGGGCGTAAACGTAGTCGGCCTCGGCAGAAGGGTAGGAGTTGCCGAAAGCGGCGTCGTCGTTCATGTCCGTCAGATTTCCCGGACTGTAATAGACTTCCGCGCCCACCAGCGTGCTTCCCCAATCGTCGGGCAGAAGTCCGGAATAACCGAACATGGCCTGGGCAATCTCGGTGGTCTCGGCGAAGATGTTCACGAAATTGAACTCCAGGTTGTTGTCCATGTGCCGGAAATCCGCGCCCAACTGAAGTTCGTGGCGATACGAGCCGAGGTTGGGCAGCGGCACTCCGTAGCGAAGATTCGCCTGATAAGTTGAACCCTGCTGCGTGACCGGGAAATTGGGGATGTCGCCCTTCACGTCGGCGTAGCTCCCCGACAGCGTGAGCGTGTGGCGCCAGGGCAGGAAGATCGAGTAGGTGAAGACGTGCGCCTTCAGAAGCTCAAATTCCGAATCGGTGATGAATCGGTAGGAAAACAGATGATCATGGAGGCCAAAAGCCTTGCCCCAATCCACCCCGGCGGACAATCGGGTCTCTCCCACGAGGCGATTGCCGGTGTTGTCGATGCTCAGCGATCCGCCCAGCGGCAGCCGTTCCGAAGTCCGGATTACGAGGTCTGACTCCAATCGACCTTCGCCCGGTTTGTAAAGGGCATCGATCGAACGGAATTTGTTTCGATTGAGCCAATTCAAATCGCTCGTCAACTGGCCTTCATCGATGGGTTCGGCTTCTATGAGGCGGAGATTTTTCCGGATGTATTCGGTCTTCGTCCACTTGTTAGTGCCCTCGAAAACCACTTTGCCCAGCTTGGACTCGATGACCACCAACTGAAGCACGCCGCCGGAGACAGTCTGCGGCGGAAAGACAGGATCGACGATGGGAAAACCCTTTTGCCGGTAGTGCGTCTGCACCGCGGTCTGAATGTCCTTGAGAAGGGTCTGGTCGATCTGCCGCCCGAAGAACGGTTGCATTCGCTTCTCGAATTCAGGGTTCTTGAGGATCTCAATGTCTTTCACGACCAGCCCGGTGACGGCCAAACTTGGATGGCCCTCCTTGACGACGGACTCCTGTGATTTCAGCAGAATCAATCCTTTGAGTTCGCTGGCCGCCTGCTCACCTTCAGCGGCGCTGGCTATCCCGGAACCAATCGCGAGAAAGACAAGGGCCTGGCTGAGAACCCGCCTCCAGCGCAGGACAGGCTTCCAGCCTGTCCGAGCCGATGAACCTGGAAAAAGCAGTTCGGCCCACCGAACACACGAAACACACAAAAACCGGACTAGTTGCAGAGGCGATCCCCAAGAACCGTTAGACGAGGACAGGTTGGAAGCCTGTCCTGCTTTGCGTTGATTCGTGAAAAGCTCTCTCTGAACGTCGTGAAATTTGCTGATCATACCGGTCTTCAACGCGACTATTATGGAACGTGGTGGTTTATTCTGTCGGGAAAGCATGTCGCAGCCGCCCCAAAGCGGCACGTTTATAGAAGAGAACCCCGGGGATTCCAAGGAGTATCTTGACGTGCGTGTGACCCGCCAGGGCTGTTGACAAAGTAGCTATACAGATTTTCAATCTGCTGTATCGCCGATTTCCAATCGGCAGGGCGCCGGCAAGTCCCAGCGGGCTCGGACTTGGAGACGCCCCGCAGAATACAATTCTGCGATACGGCAGAGTGCAACTCTGCGCTACGAGCTTTGTCGTCCATCCCGCGGAGCATTGGACCATGAGACACTGGGAGATCTCTTGCGAGAATAAAAAAGCGCTCGCGGGAGAGCGGGCGCTGTGCTGAGATTTCGTGTGCCTAGCGGCCGGCTTCTATGAAGCGCAAGCCCTGGTATGCTTTTGCCGCGGCCTCGTCGGTCGCCATTCGATCCAACATCACGTCCTTCACTTTTCGAAGCAGCTTGCTGTATTCCGGTCTCTGGTCGTCCGTCAAAGCGCTCTTGATCTCGAGCAATCCCCGGATGGCCGCGTCGTATTCCTTTCGGTTCAGCGCGGCGAGTACTTCGGGCGCGCCTTTGAGGTTGATCGGGGCGGCTTCAGTCTTAGCTGCTTTCTTGCACCCAAACAGGCAGAGCAGCGGAGCCGCAAGCGTGAGCTTCAGAACTGACCGCCGATCCATCATCCGTCATGCACCAGGAGTTACAGGGCCGGACCGCCGAAGCCAGGGCCATTCAGCAATTCGTTCGGCTGTTTGAACAATTTCGGATTCAGGAAATCGTTGAACTTCTTGAACTTGATGAATTCGGCCGTGCCTCCGAAACGACCGATCATCGCGCCGCCGCCCCGGTCCGCGTTGCCGGTGTAATCTCCCCGGCCCGCGTGGCGCTGCGATACGCCTTCACCACCGGTCAAAGGATTGTTGCCCGCGTCGTTGAAGTAAAAACCATCCGTCTCGTTCTGCTCCCAGAGTTGAATGTCCGTCGCGAGGAAATCATTCAGTTTGTAGGTCTTTCCATTGGCCAGTTGTCCCGATTTGGGCCCAACATAGCTCCCGATTGTTCCGTTCCAGCAATAAGACGTGATTTTAACAGGACGCGCGAGCCACCACGTCTTGAACCGTCCGGAGCCGCGTTGCGAGACGTCTTTGGGGCACCACATGACTTGATGCGTGCTCAGGAACGGACCGAGTTGGCTGATTCTGAAGAATGCCAACTGATTGCTGAACTGAACCGAATTGACGTCCCGCCCCGCCGCGCTTCCGGGGGCGTTCGGGCCGCCGGGAATGCGCCCGTTGTTGGCCGTAGCATAAGCCCAACCATCCGGTCCCGACAAATCGCCGCCCCAGGTCGGGTGGGAAACTCTCTCATCGTTGTCGCCGGCATACATGTGGTTCGCCAGGAGGATTTGTTTGACGTTGTTGATGTCGCCGGTGGCCTGGGCTTTATCCTTTGCGCGCGACAAGGCGGGGAGGAGCATGCCGGCCAGAATCGCAATAATGGCGATGACGACGAGCAATTCGATCAGCGTAAAGGCCCAGGCGGCCTGACGCAGCGTCGGTTGATTCGGGAGAACTGGTGCTTCTTTTTGCATAATCTGGATCGTTTTGTTTGGGCTTTTTTTACCAAAGTTCGGGATTTGCGGGAGACTAGGGTGAAACCACCGCCAAGTCAACTGTGCGTTTGAACGCCCACGAGTGCGTTCGAGTGCGTAAGGCGTAAAACGTGAAACGTAACAAGGTAGCGGCATACTAAGTGGTCCATTTCATAAATACGCTCACGTTCGCGGCAAGGGATTTTTCGGCCAGACGAGGCGCGAGCGACGAGCATATCCCGAAGTGGATCTGTAAGGAGCAAGCAACGAAGTCTGGCGAAAAA
>VHCZ01000384.1 GCA_016871535.1 Verrucomicrobiota bacterium | reverse complement strand
GCGCCTCGCCATCCGGCCTTTGGCGCGAAAACAGGACCCCGCGGAATTTTCGGACACGCTCTGAGGAGAAACGAAGCCAGAAAGCGAAATCGCCCCAGCCCTCCGGGGCGGGGCGGCGCCTGGCCGGCTGCGGCGTTGCTCGTCGGTCACAGCCCCAAGACGGGGATGCTCCCTCCTCGCGCCTTGCATCCGGCCAGGCGGCGCTCCCACCAAAACCGGAAGTTATTTTTGCACAGACCCTTACCCGTTCAGGGGCGGTGTGGAAGCTCTCCCTGCTCACCGTCGTCGCGGCCCTGACGGGCTGCGGCCCAAAAGAATCGACCGCTCCTGGAGCTGGCGGCGGCCAGCCAACCGTGAGGAGCCAGAAGCCGGTTGAAATCCGCGTCAAAGGCTCGGACACGATGGTGCAACTGGCCACCGCCTGGGCCGAGGCCTACCGCAAGGTCAAGCCGAACGTGTTCGTGAACGCCAGCGGCGGCGGGAGCGGCACCGGTATCGCGGCCCTGCAGAACAACACCACCGACATCTGCAATGCCTCGCGGGACATTAAGAAAGAGGAGGCTGAGAAGGTGAAAGCGGTCTCGGGCAAGGAAGTGAAGGAGTTCGTCGTCGCCTTCGATGCCCTGGCCGTTTATTCGCACCCATCCAATCCGATGCAGGAGATCTCCGTTGATGAGTTGCGCGAGATTTGGGCTGAAGACGGGGCGATCACCACGTGGGACCAAATCAATCCCGCGAGGAATGGAAAGTTCGTGCTCTTCGGCCGGCAAAATAATTCGGGCACCTACGACTACTTCCGCCAGCACGTCTGCGGCAAGAAAGATGGCAAGCAGCGCGAATTCCGCGGCGGCATCAGCGAGATGAACGGCTCGGCCGAAGTCGTGGAGAACATCGCAAAGACCCCGCTGGGCCTTGGCTACAGCGGCATGGGTTACAAGACACCGAGCGTGAACTGGCTGAAGGTCTCGAACAAGAAGGGCGAGCCGGCCATTGAGCCAAGCCTGGAATCGGCGCGCAGCGGCCAATATCCGATCGCGCGGAAACTCTACCTGTACACGGCCGGCGAACCTACAGGTGAGGTCAAGGCTTACCTCGATTGGATTCTTTCGCCTGAAGGCCAGAAGATCGTCGAGAAAGAAGGCTTCGTGCCGTTGAAGTAACCGCCCGGGCCTGGACGCCGGCGAACTTGGCGCCACGGCTTAGTGATTCGTTCGTTCACCGTTATGAGAACGTCCCGTTCCCCCTCACCCCGGCCCTCTCCCTCTGGGAGAGGGAGCCATTCCCATGACTGAACCTCAAACAGGCAGCGCGAGGAAAAGATTCCGATTCTTCGACGCGCTCGAAAAACCGATCGAGATTCTGATCCGGTTGTGCGGCTGGAGCAGCATTATCGGCATCGCCGCGATTTTCCTGTTCATCTTCAAAGAGGCGGCGCCCATGGTGCCGAAGCTCGATTGGGCCCACTTCTTCACCAGCCCGCGCTGGATTCCCAACCCGGCGCCGGGCAATCCGCCGAGCTTTGGCGCCTGGGCGTTGCTGGTCGGCACGTTCACAACCACGTTTATCGCGTTGATCATCGCGGTTCCGGTGGGACTCGGTGCGGCGGTCTATGTTTCGGAGTTCGCCAAAGGCAAAGTAAAGGAGACGCTGAAGATCGTGATCGAATTGCTCGCGGCGATTCCTTCCATTGTGTGGGGCTTTATCGGGCTGATGGTTTTGGGGCCGATCATTAAGGACATTTTCACGGCGGCGCCAGGGAGCCTGTGGGGCAAGATCATGGTCGGCCTTCACCTGGCCAGCTCAGAGACCGGCGCCTCCCAAGGCACGAACTTGCTGACCGGCGGCGTCATTCTCGCGCTCATGAGCGTGCCGCTGGTGGTCTCGCTTTCCGAAGACGCGCTTCGCGCGGTGCCGGATTCATTCCGCGAAGCCGCGCTGGCGCTCGGCGCGAATACGTGGGAAACGGTGCGCCGCGTTTTGTTTCCCGCGGCCCGCAACGGTTTGCTGGCCGCGTGCATGCTCGGCATGGGCCGCGCGATTGGCGAGACCATGGCCGTGCTGCTCGCCACCGGGCACAACAACCGCATCCCGCAAGCGCTCACGGACCCGGTTCGCACCATGACCGCGACGATCGCCGCAGAGATGGGTGAAACCGTGCATGGCAGCGAGCATTATCGAGTGCTGTTCATCCTCGGCATCGTGCTTTTCATCGCCACCTGCGGCATTAACGTCGCCTCTGATCTGATCGTGAAAGGGGTTAAGAAAGCGAACAAGGGGTGACATGAGCGCCGGGTCCGAAACTTCCACCACGCTGGTCGGGGTCGCTTCATTCGAGGCCAATCCTTTTGCGCAAAGTGAATTCGAGCGCCGCAAGACCCGGCGCGCCACCTGGAACAAACGGCTGATGTTCGCCTTTTGCGCGGTGTTGGTCATCCCGCTCGGGGCCATTCTGGTGGACATATTCGTCAAAGCTGCTCCCGTGCTTTCTCTCGATTACCTGTGGCGGAATCCAGTCAACATCGCCAAGGAAGGCGGGCTCTGGGCGCCGCTGGTCGGCACTTTCTATCTCGTCCTGGGATCCCTGATCTTCGTGGCGCCCGTCGGGATTCTCGCCGCGATTTATCTGAGCGAGTACGCGAAGGAAGGCTGGCTAAACCGCACGATCAGCATCACGGTCACCAGCCTGGCTGGCGTGCCCAGTATTGTGCACGGCCTGTTCGGCCTGGGCGCCTTCGTCCTGGTCATGCTTCCGGCGGTCAACCGCGTGATCGCAGACCCGAATCAACCTGCGACCGGATGGAAGGCTGGACTGCTCACCGCCTCGCTCACCATTGCGGTCATGAATCTGCCCGTCATCATCACCAGCACCCGCGAAGCCCTCGGCGCCGTGCCCATCGCCTTCCGCGAAGCGTGCTGGAACCTGGGCGCTACGCGATGGCAAACGATCCGCACGATCGTCCTGCCCAATTCGTTCAGTGGCATCCTCACCGGCATCATTCTCACCGTGTCCCGCGCGGCGGGCGAGACCGCGCCGATTCTCTTCACCGGCGCCACGTTTTTCAAATTTGTGGCGGACCACGGCTGGGACAAACTTTTCCCTTACTCACCGGGCGAGCCGTTCATGGCGATGTCGATGCACCTGAATATCATTGCCAACCAGATTTCCCAGATGCCCGAAGTCATGAAATTCGGGAGCGCAGCCGTGCTGATCGGGCTAATCCTCTTCATCAACAGCTTCGCCATCGTCCTGCGCGTCTGGCTGCGCGGCCGCAAGCGGTGGTAAGCTGGCGAAAGCGAATGACCGCGAATGAACGCGAAGAAACGCGAATCACGGAAGACCTTGCATTCAGAGTGCGTTTTGAAAATGCCTTTTGGGTGGAACAGGCCACTGGCCTGTTGCGGCAGGCTACCAGCCTGCCGCAATGTTCGGCGGCAAGTTGCCGCCGAAAACGGGCTGGTAGCCCGTTCCACCCATTTTCAAAACACACGCTCAGGCGACAGGCAGGCAGGCGCGGTGGTTTCTGGTTGCGCGTCGTTGTTTTCCAGAAGTGACCATTCGACATGACTTCTTGCCCCCACATCGAGTTCCGTGGCGTCTCCGCGTTCTACGGCTCGAAGCAGGTGTTGAAAGACCTCCGCTTCACCGTGCCGCGCAACAGTGTGCTCGGCGTCATCGGGCCGGCCAATTCCGGCAAGACCACGATGATGAAGATCATCAACCGCACGCTGGACTTCGTGGGCGGCGCGCGGTTCACCGGCGAAGTGCTCATCCAGGGCGAAAACATCGCCGAACTGCGCAACCCGAACGAACTCCGCCGGCGCATCGGTGTGGTCTTTCCTTTGCCCGTCGGGCTGCCCCTGACCATTTACGAAAACGTCGCTTACGCGCCGCGACGCATGGGCATCACGGCGAGAGCCGCGCTGGATGAGATTGTGGAGCGCTGTCTGCGCCTGGCGGTGTTGTGGGATGAAGTCAAGGACCGCCTCGGCATGCTCGGGACGCGTCTTTCCGGCGGCCAGCAACAGCGTCTCACGCTGGCGCGGGCGCTGTCGCTCTCGCCGGAGATTC
>VHCZ01000383.1 GCA_016871535.1 Verrucomicrobiota bacterium | reverse complement strand
AGGATCTGATCGAACTTCTCGCGTTCGTCGGACTGGATCAGGCGCACTTGGACCCCGTCCAGCAGGGCTTGCTGCGCCTCGGTTAAAATCGGCCGATGTTTTGTTTTCATCGGCCCTTTTGATAAAATTAGTGCAGACCGTTGTCCAGCTCAAAATACCAGCTTCCTCAGCCGCAATGATTTTCCTACCTCGGGACTCCGCCATAATCTCGATAAGATTCCTGTCATTCCTGTCATCTCAGCATTTACAAACAGCCAATTTGGTCTATAATGACGGGCACTGTGAATTGTCTTGAGGTTTTGAACGGACCAGCGAAATCCGGCAACGCTCCGAACAAGGGACGGAATCCCGTTTTGGTGGCGGGAGTGCTGTTCCTTTGCCTCACCGGCGTGGTTACGGCTGGAGAGAAAATCCAAATCACCGAAGGCACCGAGAAGATCGACCTGCCTAGCCGTGTTCCCAAGGACGACTTGTTTTCCAAACCGCTCGATTTCTTGAAATCGCGCGGCGGTGGCGGAGGCTCGCTCATTCCTGATCTGCCCCCTCCCGTTCAGACGTCCCCGTTGAACAAAGATCGACTCGACAAGACGGACTGGCTCAAAAGCACTTCCGGGAACTTCGATAAGGATGCCATCTTGAAGCAAATCTTCGGAGTGCGCGAATACAAGTACGAGAATTTGGAAAAACGGCCGAAAGGGAGCCTGGATGATTCGTGGGGGGGAACGTCCGACCGAGAGACACAAAAGTCCCCCGGCAGCTTGTTGGACCGGCCTTTGTCTCGCCGGGAACTCGAGTGGGACCGAAAGGACATGGCCGCTGACCCCTTCTCACGGCTTCGCGAACGCTCCCAGACCGGTAGCGGCATTGACGAGGAGAGCAACAATGGATCGATTGCCGATCTGAATCTGAACAATCTTCTCCATCCAACGCAAGTCACCGACCCATTCTCACGCATGCCCGGAGGCATGCTCCGGTCGCCGGATGCCCGGGGCCCCGGCCAGTTCTACAATCGAACCATAACCAGCCAGTCCGGGAGAACCCGCGAACAAGAATTGCGCGCGCTGGAGTTCGAGAAGCTGTTGAAGGGCCCATCCGCGATTCAAAAGCCGGTTAACGATCCGATCAATGCCCTCACCGACAGAACACGCCAGGAAATCAACCCGGTCAAAGGAACACGGCTGGACAACTCAGTCGGGCCGGCGATTTCCGCGATCGGCGCAGAATCCTCGGCAGGATTTGGCCGGGCTTCTCGTCCGAGTTTTCTCGATAACCTCAACACCAAAGTGCTCGGTTCTTCGAGTTTGACTCCCTCAATCGTCGCTCCTGCCCCCGCGCGAATCACAGAAGCGAAGCCGCCGGTGTTGGAAATTCCGCGGCGGAAGTTCTAGCCGGGAGTGATCCCTAATCCTGTTCCCATCGGAGCACAGAAACGCTTTGGCCGGCTTCCCATTTGGCGTCGGGCGGAATATCCACCAATCCATTCGCGCAGGCCAGGGAGCTCAACACGTGCGAGGCCTGGATTCCAGCCAATCGGACCGTCCCGTCGCTCTCCACTTTGACTCGGACAAAGTGCCTTCGATCGCCGCGATTCACGAGCTTGTCCGCGAGCACGCCCGGATGACTTGGCAGATGGACCGATGAGGCGCCTTGAAAACGAAGCAGGGCGGGGCGCGCCAGAATCAGAAAAGTCACGAACGAAGACACCGGATTGCCAGGCAGGCCGAGGAGGAATTTCCCGCGCCAACATCCGAACGCGAACGGTTTTCCGGGCTTCATGGCGACTTTCCAGAACGCAAGCTCCCCGCCTAGTTTCTCACAAGCTGCTTTCACGAAATCAAATTCACCAACCGATACGCCACCGGTGCTCACCACGACATCGCACTCATTGAACGCTTGCTCCAGCATGGCTTGCGTGGCCTCCAGCGTATCCTTCACGAGAGGCAGAATCCGCGCCCGTCCGCCGGCCTGGGAAACCAACGCAGCCAGGCCAATACGATTACTCTCGTAGATCTGCCCTGGACCGAGCTTCTGCCCCGGTTCAACCAGTTCGCTGCCTGTGGCCATCAAACCCACGACGGGCTGGCGCCCGACGCTGACTTCCGTCACGCCGGCAGCCGCGAGCAAACTCACGCGGCTGGTCGTCAGTCGCTCCCCTCCCGCGATGAGGGCCGTGCCACACTTCACGTCCTCGCCCTTCAAGCGAACGTTCTCCCAGGGCTTCACCGCGTCGAGGCAGAGGATTCTGCCGGGATCCGCCGGATCCGGCCGTGTGTCTTCTTGCATGATCACCGCATCTGCGCCTTCGGACAACGGGGAGCCGGTAAAGAGCCGGACACAAGTTCCCGGCAAAACGCGCTCCCTGAAAACTTCGCCCGCGGCAATGCGGCCAATCAAGCGAAGGCCCACCGGGCCCGAACCGCACGCGTTGCGGAGGTCTTGAGCCACGACGGCGTACCCGTCCATCGCGGAGTTGTCGAAGAGAGGCAGATCAATTGGGGAAAACACCGGAGCGGCGAGAATCCTGCCCAAGGCCTCGCGCAACGGCACGGTCTCTTTGGGCAAAGGCGTGATTCCGGAGAGAATTTGCTTTTGTGCGTCTTCGACTTTCAACATGGCAAGGTCCTTTGCATCAATCCGACACCTCTTCAACCAGCGCCTTGGCAGGCCGGCCCGTGCCGCCCACCTTGATTTCCGGGACGAGCAGGAGACATGAGATCCCGATCAATCCAGCCGCAATGCCGCCCAGCATTTCCACCGAGACTTCCCGCACCAAATGAAACGCGACCAGCGGCGCCAGCATGCCTCGAACTCCGGTGAGGCACGTGTGCACCGACATGTAATCCGCGACGTGCTCGGGCGGCGCGAATTTCGTGACCCAAAGGCTCCAGGCCACGTCGCCGCCCGCGTTCGAGATGCCAAACACGACCGCGCCCAGAATCAATCCCGTCACGCTCGAACTCAAAAAGAAGCTCAGGATCCCGATGGCAAACCCGATATTCAGGACAACGCGCAAGGTGAAGAAGTTCGTCCGGTCAAAAAGCCACCCCCAGATCGGGCTCATGACCAACCGCGCGGCGTTCGGGATCACGCCCGTGAGGAACGCGACTTCGGCGACGGACAAGGCCAATCCGTATTGCGGGTTCGCCAGATACTCGACGCGCATCGGGAGCATCATGAGATTCGCGAAGCCCATCAGCATCCAGCTTATCAGCGTTCTTCGAAAGAGAGGATCTTGGCGGGCAAAACGCATGGCGCGGAGCGGATGGGTCCCGCCTTGCACCGTAAGAATTCTCGAGGGGTACCGCGCCAGACAAAAGCTCGCGAACGCGAACGTCGCGGCAAAGAAGACCAGCAAACCGCGAAAATAGTCGATGTGCTCCGACAGCACGCGTCCGGCGACTTCGCTGAACAAAGCCGCCGTCGCAATTCGCACCATGACCGTTCTCGAAAACAGATGGCCGCGGGTCTTCTCCGGATAATTCTCCTGGTAAATCTGCGTCAGAAGCGGAACAGCCGCCGAGGAAGCCGTCATCGCCAGAACGCTGCCCACAACGAAGACCGGCAAGATCGGAACCAGCGCCATAAACAGAAAGCACGTGGCGCCGGCGGCGGCCAGCCACGACGCCGCGCGCGCCGTCGTCCAGCCCAGCGCGGCGACGCTCGAAACGACGACTGGCGTGAGCACCAATCCGAGACTTCCGCCGCCCGCGACCAGGGCCTTCGCGGTCGCTCCGGTGTTGAATGCGCGCACGGCAATGAGCAGCAGGAAGGTCGTTCCTGCCGTTTCCAGGATGCCGCTCGAAACGGCCCGCCAACGCTCGTATCGGTAAGTGACTTCGGTATCCGTGCCCCGATGCATGGGCGGAGATTAATCGCCGAACGCGGAAGGCTGCAAATGAATCTCCAAGCGTCTGCAGACAATCCGGCACGTGGATTTGTCTCTGAGCGAATCGTCTGGCTCCCGTTCGCTGGATCCGTGTGGATTAGTTGAGTGGCATCAACGCATCAAGCGCGCCTTGCCTTCCGCATCGATCTCAAGCTCCTTGGCGCCTTTCGGAACCTCTGCGTTCACGATCTTGCCGCCGGGCCAGCGCACCCAGATCCCCGTCACTTCCTCCTTCAGCCCCTGCACCTGCACCGCCCCCTCTTGCGACCAG
>VHCZ01000382.1 GCA_016871535.1 Verrucomicrobiota bacterium | reverse complement strand
GCCGGCCAGGCGCCGCCCCGCCCCGGAGGGCTGGGGCGATTTCGCTTTCTGGCTTCGTTTCTCCTCAGTCGCAGAGCCCTGGCTATGCTCCTTCGTCGTGCCTGAAAGCAAAATCACCTCCAGCAAAACCGGAATTTATTTTTGCACAGACCCTTAGTCCGGTCGGGTGAAAGGAAAACAAGGACGTTGGATAAGATGAAAGCCCCGCATCGCGCGCGAATGTCCTTGACGTTAAAGGCTATGACTTCTAGCTGAAGACCAGTTTGTGGAATCAGCCGTCACCGACCCAATTGTAGTCTCGCCATGGCCCGACCTCGCCAAAGAAACCGCCTCCTAATCCTCGCGGGGGCGTTGTGCGCCGCCCTGGCTGCCGGGTTGTTGCTGCGTGAACGCCGAGATCCGAGCCAGGACGAGGTTCTTCCGGGGAGCGACGGGCGTTCGGTTGGCGAGCTGGCGGACGAACTGACGCGGCTAGAAGCGAGGGAACAGGAAATGGACCAGACTCTCTGGGCCATGGAGCGACTGGCGGAGCATTGCGGGCTGGTGTTCGATCGGCTCTGGGATTCCATCAACGCCGCGACCAATCGTCTTGGAACCGTGCGAGCCTTTCCGTTTGACGAGCTGATTATCGCGAAATATCCGCCGGCTCGGCCGCTCGGCCATCGCATTTCAGCGTGGGAACCAATGGCGGATCGTTCGCTCTGGCGTCCGGAGCAGTGGCGGCGGTTTCTGGATCAGCAGCAGCGCGACGGCTGGCAACTGACTCAAGCCGAGTTTCGGCAAAACCGGTTCGAGACCACGACCAATGGGTTGCCCGGACAGAGCGCCTTCTATTTCTCCGCGCATTTGATCAACGCGACCCGAACCGCGCGTGCGGCGTTGGAGGGCGATCTCCTCGTGGATTGGGCGCCGGCGCGCCAACGCGCAGAGCTTCCCGGCGTCAGCCGCATCGACGCGACCCGCCTCAAAATCAAAATACGGCATGGCGAGCCAGGATTCCGGCCTATACTGGCCGAGGAGCTTCTGCCGCCCAAGGGTTCCTATTTTATCGACCCGCTTATCCTGTACGATCTCGATGGCGACGGACGATCCGAGATCATCCTTGCCGCGAAGAACCTCGTCTTTCGCCAACGCGAAGGCGGCCGCTTGGGGTCCGAGGCCTTGTGCCGACATTCGCCGGGCCTGATTTTCACCGGTCTGATGGCCGACTTCGACGGAGACGGAGCGGCGGATTTTCTGTGCGCCAAGTTCGAGGGCCTCGCGTTATTTCGCGGCTCCGCGAGCGGCGCATTTGAAGAGGCAGGCCAGCTCGTCTGGCAGATCAATCCTCACCTGAAATACGGCCAGGCCATGACCTGCGGCGACATCGACGGCGACGGCGATCTCGATGTGTGGCTCGGCCAGTACAAAGCGCCATTCGAGCGCGGACAAATGCCGCGGCCTTACTTCGACGCCAACGACGGCCATCCCTCTTATCTGCTGTTGAATGACGGGAAGGGCCACTTCACAGACGGCACCGCGCAGTCCGGCCTGGAGCAGAAGCGCCGGCGCCGGGCTTACAGCGCGTCCTTCGCGGATCTTGACCGCGACGGGGATCTGGATTTGCTCGTGGTGAGCGATTTTGCCGGCCTCGATCTTTACGCCAACGACGGACAAGGCCGCTTCCGCGACGTGACGCGCGAGTGGGTTGGGGAATCGCGCGGATTCGGCATGGCGCACCTGTTTTCAGACTTCAACACGGACGGACAGCTCGATTTTCTGATGATCGGAATGAACTCACCGACGGCGGACCGCCTGGAAGCGCTCGGCTTGCACCGGGCGGCGGATTGGGACGCAGCCGGCGCACGGCGGGCGATGACGTACGGGAATCGGCTTTTCCTGGGGGACGCTCGAAGGGGCGGTTTTGCTCAAACTTCTTTGAATGATTCCATCGCGCGCACGGGTTGGTCCTGGGGAGCCGGGGCGGCGGATTTCGACAACGACGGTTTTCCGGATGTTTATATCGCGAACGGACACGAATCGAAACAATCGGTGCGGGAATACGAGCCGGAGTTTTGGCTGCACGATATCTACGCGGCGAACTCGAACGAAGGCGTGGTGCCGACGGCGTTTTTCGGCGCGAAATTCCCGCGAACTCGCGGGCGCGGGCATTCGTATGGCGGCTATGAGAAGAATCGATTGCTCTGGAACCAGCACGGGGAGTCCTTTGTCGAGATCGGACATTTGATAGGAGTCGCGCTGGAAGCTGATTCGCGGAACGTGGTCGCGGATGACCTGGATGGCGACGGGCGAGTCGATTTACTGGTCACGACGTTTGAGGTCTGGCCCAGGAGACAGCAAACGCTGAAAGTGTTCCGGAACGAACTGGAGGCCGAAGGCAATTGGATTGGCTTTCGCCTCCGCGAACAGGGGCGCGGCGTGTCGCCCGTGGGCGCGAAAATCACGATCCGGCACGCGAACGGCGCGGCTGCGCAGCAGATCGTGACCGGCGATTCCTATCGCGCCCAACGTCCGAACACAGTCCATTTTGGCCTGGGGCAAATCCCGCAAGTGGATCGCGTGGAAATTCGGTGGCAGAATGGAGAGTCGCGGGAGATACGCCAGCCGCCTCTCAACACGTATTTGGACCTCACTCCAGACTGATATGACTCAGTGCTTCGCGGGGCCACTGGGATTAACCGATTTAACGATTTAACCATTGAACGATGTAACGAATTGCCCGATGTCAGGACTATGCCTGATCTCATCACTTGCCTGGTTCCGACGCGTGGCCGTCCGGAGACGCTGAGAGTTTGCACGGATTCGCTCCTGGGCCGCGCCGCGCATCCCGAACTGCTCGCCATCTATGTCTATCGCGACGCCGACGATCCGAGTGAGGCGCCAGAGTTGGATCCGCGGTGCCGAGTTTATACCGGTCCGCGTAATCCCTGCCTCGGCACGGCTTACAATGCGCTCTTCCGCGAAGCGCGGCGCGACGGTATTTATCTCGCGTTGGCGGATGATTTCGTGATGACGAGCGACGCCTGGGACGACGCCGTGCGCCGCACGATGGGAGTTCATGCGGATGGCATTCTGCTCGGATATTTGACGGACCGCGATCCGTATCACGTGGTGGAGCAGGTTTGTTACCCGGTCTTGACGCGGCGATGGATCGAAACCCTCGGTTACGTGTTTGCGGAGGCGTTCCCATTTTGGTTCACGGACACGTGGCTGGATGAGATCGCCTTCATGCTGGGGCGCAAGGCGGCGGTGCACGTGGAATGGAAACCCCAAGGCAAGCGCGGAAAGACCACGCGCATGCGCGATCTGGCTTTTTGGGCCTGGGTGTTTGAAGCCGCGCGCGCCGAACGAATTCAAGATGCGCGGAAACTCGCCGTCGTGGCGGGAATCTCCGAACTGAGAGAAATCAAACCGAACCTTTCCTTGACCGATCCCTTGAACGCGGCGGTCCTGGAATTGGAATTATCCGATCACGGCGCATCCGATGCCGGCTACATCCAGGCCAAACGCCACGCCGTCGAATACCTCCAAAAGCTCGTTGCGGCCGCAAAGGCAGCGTCCTGATCCACCCGGAAAAAGAGCACAGCTTTGCGGTTAGCTGGTCCGTAGTCCCTAGTCCGCCGCGCTTGAATCCCTGCTGTCGGACGGTTGGTTTGGCGCCATGTCAAACTGCAATCCGCACGCGCACATCGACGCCATCAATCTGGCCCTGGACCAGGCCACGGCGGCGAAGATTCGCGAGCGTCCGGAGTTGATCGAGGTCGGCAAGGCTAATCTGCGACGGTGGACGGAACAGGACGCTGGCTTCATCCATCCTGTGCATGCGGAGTGGCTGGACAGCTTCGACGCGGCGGTGAAGCGCATCGAAACCTTTTCAGATTTGCACCTGCGAACGGTGCTGCTCGCCCGGCTGCGCATCTCCAGCGAGCAGATGCCTTGAACGGCCCACCGGGAACCAGCGCGGGTGACCCGCTACGCAATGAGCGCACACTTCGCCTGCTGCGCTGGGAGTTCAATGTTTAGAGCGTGTCCGAAAATTCCGCGGGGTCCTGTTTTCGCGCCAAAGGCCGGATGGCGAGGCGCAACGAAGGAGAATATCCTCCCTGGATCTTCGACTGAGGAGCAACGAAGCCAGGCGGCCTTTGGCGCGAAAACCCTCCGGGCGGCGG
>VHCZ01000381.1 GCA_016871535.1 Verrucomicrobiota bacterium | reverse complement strand
TTGGAACTTCGATGCGCTTTGCTCGGTAACCGTTGGGATGAATGTTGGGACCGCCTCCATCACAGCGATTATCTGAACATCCGGCCAGTCGCTTGTTAGGACTTGGTTACTTTGGCGTCATGCACCCAGTGTCGTGGATGAACCAGGCGAAAATGCAAAACTCGCTCGTCGCGGTCTGGCGCCAGGAAGCCACGGCCTGGCTCGTCGGCTACTACTTGCTCATGCCCGATCACTTGCACCTGTTCTGCGCGCCGCGCGATCTCCGATTCGGCATCGACGCGTGGATCAAGTTTTGGAAAGGGCAATTCAGCCGTCGCCATCTCAACGAGCCCTGGGAGTTTCAACGCCGCGGCTTTCATCATCGGCTCCGCGACGCTGAAGAGTACCACGAGCGGTGGACGTACGTGAGAGAAAATCCGTTGCGCAAGGGCTTGGTCCAACATCCGGACGAGTGGCCGTATCAAGGCATGGTTCACGAGTTGCGTTGGTAGGGACGCATTCCACTGCATTCCACTGCGTCCCTGATCAGACCTTGAGGCGGACTGCTTTCGGGGAAGTGACGGTGGGACGATGGGACAGCGAGAGGCATCGGGTTTTCCCAACGTCCGTCTCTTGGTTCAAACGGCACGCCAGGGATTAATCAGGGACGCGGTGGAACGCGTCCTTACCTTCTGCGTTGGGTAGGGACGCATTCCACTGCGTCCCCAATTAAACCTTGAGGTGGATTGCCGCCAGAGAAGTGACGATGGGATTACGGACGCCTCGGGTTTTCCCGTTGTCCGTCGCTCCGTTCAAGCAACGTCCCAAGGAATAGTCAGGGACGCGGTGGAACGCGTCCTTACCAGACTAATGGGATTGCCGGGCGCGGCTGACGCGGAGGCGGAGTTTTTCGAGTTCTTGTTGCACGGCGTGGTTGCGCGCCGCTTCCTCGTGGACCTTGGCCTGTCCTTCGTCCGCCATCTCCAGAGCCGCCGTCACGACTTCCCAGCCGGACTCGCGCCGATGAATCTCAAAGCCGTGCTCGATGAGCTTGCCGTTCTTCTTTTTTGTCCGCGCGACGGGCACGAACACCCACTCATTTCTTTCCAGCCGCTGCAGCGCTTCCATCTTGCCGTGAGGAATATTGACGGCCTGGGCGTGGTCGTCAGTGGCCTGAATCCAGGGCTGTTCGCCCATGGTCTGGCGGGTGTCGTTGAGCAAAGTTCGGAGTTGTTCCGCACTGATGATTGTGTGCATGGCGGCATTTAACCGACGGAAACCGCGAGCCGTCAATCGCGATTCTTTTCCAGCAATTCTCATTATGGACTGCTTCCCATGAAGGCAAACGTTTCCAGGGTAGGGCGAGTCCGTCCCGGCGAGCCGTTTCCGACGTAGTGGGAACACGTTGGAGGCGGCTCGCTGGGGACAGGCTCGCCCTACCGAAGTCAAACTGAGAATTGCCGGATTCTTTTCTCTTCCCGTGGCGGGCGCTTTCCTTATTGTCGGGGGCGCTGAACCAACCATGAGCAGCGCCGGATCCAGCTTTTACGTCACAGGCGGCACGTTGCAGCAGGACGCCCCGTGTTACGTGGAACGCCAGGCGGACCGCGACCTTTTCGACGGCTTGCTCAAAGGAGAGTTCTGTTACGTGCTGACCTCGCGCCAAATGGGGAAGTCCTCGCTGATGGTCCGAACCTCCAACAAACTTCGCGTCAAAGGCATCAATGTCGCGGCGTTGGACTTGACTGCGATCGGCCAGAACCTGACGCCCGAACAATGGTACGACGGCCTGGCGCTGCGGCTCGGACGCCAGTTGAAGCTCGAAGACGAGTTCGATGATTTTTGGAAGCGGAACGAACGCGTCAGCCCGGTCCAGCGGTTTTTCGCCGCCCTCCGCGATATCGCGATGGCGAAGCGGCCCGGACCGCTGGTCGTTTTCGTCGATGAGATCGATACCGTGCGGAGCCTGCCGTTTTCGACCGACGAGTTCTTCTCCGCCATTCGCGAATGTTACAACCGCCGGACCGAAGACCCGGAGTTCAACCGCCTGACCTTTTGTTTGCTGGGCGTGGCCACGCCGAGTGATTTGATTCGCGACACCCGGACCACGCCGTTCAACATCGGACGCCGGATCGAGTTGAACGATTTCACGGAGGGCGAAGCGGCGCCGCTGGCCAACGGCCTGGGGCGGGAACCGCGCATCGCGGCGAAGCTCCTGGAGCGCATTCTGTATTGGACCAACGGCCATCCTTACTTGACGCAACGGCTTTGCCAGGCGGTGGCGGACGACGCCGGCGTGACGAGTCCAGGCGGCGTGGACCGATTGTGTGAAGGGTTGTTTCTCTCGCACCGCGCGCGCGAACGGGATGACAATTTGTTGTTCGTCCGCGAACGCCTGCTGCGGAGCGAAACGGAGCTGGCGAGCTTGCTCAGCCTTTACGAAAAAGTCCGCGCCGCCAAACGCGTGCGCGACGAGGAGACCAACGTGTTCGCCGGCATCTTGCGTCTCTCCGGCATCGCGCGGGTCGTGAACGGCTATCTGGCGGTGCGGAACCGGATTTATGCGCAGGTGTTCGACCGGAAGTGGGTGGTGGCGAGCATGCCCAATCAGGAACTCCGGCGCCAGCGCGAGGCGTTTCGCAAAGGCATCTTGCGGGGCGTCGCGTTCGCCACGATTCTGGTGCTGGCAGGGACATTTTCGTTTCGCTGGGTGCGGCAGAGGATTGAGGATTTGCAGGCGCAACTGGCGATTCAGAATCTGGGCGCCGTGTACGCCGGGCTCAAGTCGTATGAGGATCACGCCGTCATCCGGGCGGACATCCACATGCAGGGCGCGCGCGTCGTCACGAGCGGCCTGGCCAGCATCGCTCTGGAAAAACCCAACAAAGTCAATCTGAGGTTCAAAAGGGAAATGGGGATTGGGGAGACGGATTTTCAGATTGTCTGCGATGGCGCGAAGCTTTTCGTGCATAACCCGCTCACGAAGGAGTATCTGGTGCGGGAGGCGCGCGCAACGATCCAGGAAGTTTTCGATGAAGTCGATCGAATCCCGTACCTCGATATCCCCGAACCGCTGTATCAGATGCTCGCCAGCGAGCGCCCGCAGCAAGCGTTCGCCGAGCAGACGCGGAACGCCCGGGTTGTCGGCCGCGAGGAGATTGGCGAGCGCAAAGCTTACGTTGTGCGCTGGGGGCGGGAAGATGCTTCCACCTCCTCGCCGGGCGACGTCCAGGGCGCCCAAACCAGTTCCAACGCCTCGACCCTTCCGTATTCGATTCGAGCCTGGATCGATCAAGAAAACGGCGTCGTGCGGCAATTTGTCCAGGATCTCTCCGGCGTGGTGAAGGACACGCTGATGCCGGATTTGGGCGGGAGCGGTTTCCGCCGAGTGTCCTTGAAAGGAATGCTCGTCACCACGACGCACACAGGCATCCGGCTCAATCCGGAATTTCGGCCGGGAACGTTCGCCTTCACGCCGCCTCCGGACGCCCGGCAGGTGCAGGCATTCGAATTGACCCGCAAGCTCGCGGGCCGTTCTGTCCCGGAGGAGAAACCGGCTCTCGACAAATCCAGACTGGCTCTCCTCATTGAGAAACGGCCGCCGCAAGCGCGCCCGGAACTGGTCGATTTGTCGAAGCACTACAACGCGCCGCTCACGGAAAGCTGGCATTCGAGCCGGGCGGGGAACAACCTCGCGCCTATGCCGCGCGGGCTGCAACAATTTGCCGGAACGGAATTCGATGTGCGCGGCATCGTTCAATTGGCGGGGCAAGCGGAAGATTTTTTGAAAAGCCTCTATCCCACCGCCGCCTCGAACATCTCCGTAAAGCGAAAGTGTCAGCGCCTGCACTTTCTGCACGGGACGGGATGGACGGTTGCGGACGGCACCCAGATCGGGAGTTACCGGGTCCACTACGCGAACGGAGATCAGCGGATCGTGCCGATCATCTACGGTTTCGACGTGAGGGATTGGTGGCCGCAAGCCGATGAACCGACGACCCCGAACGGATTGGCCGTCGCGTGGCAGGGCGCGAACGAAGCCACCCGGCCGCTCAATCGCGTCGTTCGCATCTACAAATCGGTTTGGGTGAATCCATTGCCGGAAGTTGAGATCGCCAGCCTCGATTTTGTTTCCGCGATGACGGATTCCGCGCCGTTCCTGATCGCGATCACCGACGAGTGAACCTTGTGCGTTCTTCGCTCATTTCGGTAGCTGGCGCACTCGTTTCATTCATGAACCAGGTAGGGCGAGTCCGTCCCCGGCGAGCCGATTGACCGATTTTGAACACATGTGATTCGGCTCGCTGGGGACAGGCTCGCCCTACCATCGTGTTTATGGGAAGTTCCCACCGCCTTCGAGCCGTGCACACGGCCCATGAACCTGAGACTGTGCGGACCGCAGCCTTCAGGCTGCTTCCGGTCCC
>VHCZ01000380.1 GCA_016871535.1 Verrucomicrobiota bacterium | reverse complement strand
ACTAACTAATCCTAATCCTAATCCCCACTCCCCGAGTCCTTGAGGGATTAAGAGTAGTAGGATTCCTCGTGATCCCCGTTTGGAGGCGGTACAAGGAATTCGTTGTCCTGCTTGAAGTCTTCGGTTTACATAAGGTTATCCAAATCAAATGAGCGGGCACCATCATCACGGGCGGATCGTTGACCCGACTTTTACCTCCAAAGCGAGATCGACCTGGGAAATTGTGCGGCGCGTAGCGGTTTACCTGCGGCCCTACAAACTCATGGCGTTCGGGATGGTCGCTTGCGCCGTGCTTTCGCTTCTGTTTGCGTTCACTTATCCGAAGCTGACCCAGTTCGTCATCGACGAGGTCATCGGCCGCCGGCAAGCGGAGTTGCTCACGCCCGCGATGTTGGCCCTGCTGGGCGCATTTCTCCTCCGCGACCTGTTCAACGGCTTGAGGATTCGGGTCAACAACCGGTTCGAGCAGAACGTGATTTACGACATGCGCCGCGAGGTTTACGCCCGACTCCAGCGTCTGCCGATCCCATACTTTGACCAGCGCGCTTCGGGCGATCTGATGACCCGCGTGATCGAGGATGTGAACTCCGTCGAGCGCGTCTTGATCGATGGCACCGAGCAAGGCACGGTCGCGGTGTTGAGCATCGTCGGCGTGCTGGCGATTCTGTTTTCGACGGACGCCGCGCTGGCCGGAGTGGCGCTTGTTCCGATTCCGCTGCTTTCTGGCGGCGCGCTTTGGTACACCCTGACCGCGCATCGGCGTTACCGGGCGCAGCGCGAGGCGGCGAGCGCGATGAACGCGCTGCTCATGGATAACTTGCAGGGCATTCGCCAGATCAAAGCGTTCGGGCGGCAGAAACACGAGGACGAACGATTCGCCCAACGCGCGGACGAACTGCGTCAAGGCACGCTCGGCGTCATGCGGGCCTGGGCCATGTATTCGCCGGCGATGAGCTTTGCCGCAGCCCTGGGGATGGGGCTGGTTCTGTGGTTTGGCGGCTCGCGGGTTTTGGAAGGGAAAATGACGGTGGGCGAGTTGGTCGGCTTCCTCTTTTACCTTGGGCTCTTCTATGAGCCGGTCGGCCGGTTGCACGGCCTGAATCAAATGCTGCAAGCGGCGCGCGCCGCCGGCGAACGCGTCTTTGACATCCTCGACGCCACCGAAGAACGCCCCGAAGCTTCGCGCACGCAAGTCCTGCGCACGCCGGTGCGCGGCGAAGTCGGGTACCGGGACGTGGGATTCAGTTACCGGGCAGACCGCGTTGTCCTGAAGAACATTAACTTGCACGCCGCGCCGGGCGAAATGATTGCGCTGGTCGGGCCAACCGGAGCCGGGAAATCCACGCTTGTGAATCTGCTCCCGGCCTTCTACGAACTGACTTCCGGGCGGATCACCATTGACGGGCAGGACATCACCCAGGTGACGCTCGAATCCTTGCGCGCCCAGATCAGCATCGTCAGCCAGGAAGCCTTTCTCTTCAACGGGACGGTTTGGGAGAACATTCGGTATGGCAATCTGGACGCGACGCAGGAAGCAGTCGAAGCCGCGGCCCGCGCGGCCAATTGCCATGAATTCATCGCGCGTCTGCCGGAGGGATATCAATTGCGCGTGGGCGAGCGGGGGGTGAAATTGAGCGTTGGAGAGAAGCAGCGCGTCAGCATTGCGCGCGCGCTGTTGAAGAACGCGCCCATCCTCATACTCGACGAAGCCACAGCCAGCGTCGATACCGCCACGGAAAGGCTCATTCAGGAGGCCCTGGAACGGCTCATGGCCAACCGCACGAGCTTTGTGATTGCCCACCGTTTGAGCACCATCCGGAATGCCGATCAGATCCTGGTGTTGCGGCACGGCCAGGTCATCGAGCGCGGGACGCACGAGGAGTTGCTCGCGCAGGACGGCCTGTACGCCCGGCTCGCCCAAATTCAGAACACGACTTTCATCGAGGAAAGCTTTGAGAAGTTGGAGGTTGCGTGACCACGCACTACCTCGCTTGCGATCTCGGCGCTGAAAGCGGCCGGTTGATGGCGGGAACGTTGGACGACGGCAAGCTGGCCCTCGAAGAAATTCATCGCTTTCCCAATACGCCGATTCGGGCGGGTGATTCGCTCCACTGGAACGTTCCGCAATTGTTCCACGAACTCAAGGCGGGACTTGCGAAAGCCGCGACATTCGGCGTGCGCTTTTCCAGCTTCGGCTGTGACACGTGGGGCGTCGATTATTTGTTGTTCGACCCACGCGAGGAATTGATGCCGCCTGCGTTCCATTATCGAGATGCACGCGCGCGCCGCGGCGTCGAAGCAGCCTACAAGAAGGCGACCTGGGAAACGATTTTTGCCGAGACTGGAATCCAGTTCATGCCGTTCAACACGCTGTTCCAGTTGGCCACCGAGCCTCGGGAACGGTTGGAACGCGCCCAGCACTTGTTGCTCGTGGCCGACGGTTTGAATTACCTCCTGACAGGCGTGGCGAAAGCCGAGGAATCTCTCGCCAGCACGAGCCAGTTGTATAATCCCCGCACGCGCTCGTGGGCCGACCGGTTGATTGAAGCCCTGGGTTTGCCGCGGCGAATCTTTCCTCCCATTGTTCCCTCCGGCACAAAGCTGGGGCCCTTGCGTCCCGAAATCGCCCGCGAAACCGGGCTGACAAATCTGGAAGTCATTGCCACGTGTTCGCATGATACGGCCGCGGCGATCGCCGCCGTGCCGAGCACGTCCAGCACACACTGGGCTTACCTCAGTTCGGGAACGTGGTCGCTACTGGGTGTGGCTTTGCCTGTTCCGATCATCAACGAAACGTGCCGCGAATTGAACTTCACCAACGAAATCGGCTTCGGCGGTTCCGTTCGCCTTCTGAAGAACATTGTCGGACTGTGGGTAGTGCAAGAGTGCCGCCGCGAGTGGGCCAGAGAGGGGCGGGAATACGATTACGCCGCGCTGGCCGAACTGGCCGCCGCCGCGCCTCCTTTCGTGTCGCTGGTCAATTTGACGGACCCGCGGTTCGTGGCGCCCGGCGACATGCCGAAAAAAGTTGCCGACTATTGCGCGGAAACCAGCCAGCCTGCGCCGGTGAATCCGGGCGCCACGATCCGTTGCGTTTTGGAGAGTCTGGCGCTGCTCTATCGCCGCACGTTGCGGCAGGTGGAGCGGATCACCGGCAGCCGGATCCAGCGCTTGCACATCGTGGGCGGCGGAAGCAAGAATGCCTTGCTGAATCGTTTCACGGCGAATGCCGCGCAAATTCCCGTAGTGGTTGGACCAGCCGAAGCGACCGCCGCCGGGAACCTGCTCATCCAGGCTATTACGCTCGGGCATCTGCCCTCGCTGGCCTCGGCCAGGGATGTTGTGCGCGAATCGCTGCCCATCCAAACCCTCGCGCCGGAAGCGAAAGAAGACTGGGATGCCGCGTATGAACGATTTGAACGCCTCGAATCATCGACGCGTTGAGCCCCTGAACGACCTCCTCTCCCGTCCTGCGGACACCCTCTCCTCCTCCGATGGGCAGAGGGATGGGGTGAGGTCTCGTTCGCAGGGAGGGGAAAGCGGCCACAAGCAGTCGGCTGCTCAGAAGCGGAGGCGGGGCGTTGGAATGGGATGAGCATCGAACATCGAACTTTGAACTTTGAACTTTGAACTTTGAAAACTTAAAACCCTTTCTCCAGCGCTGGGCCATTACAACGCTGGCGGTGCTGGTCGCAGCGAATGTGGTGGATGGGATTCACTACGACACGCTCGGTGGTCTCCTGGTGGCGTCTTTGCTGTTGGGCGTCTTGAATGCGTTTCTTCGGCCCGTAATGCTGCTCTTGTCGCTGCCGTTGCTCATCCTCACCCTGGGCCTGTTCACCCTGGTAATCAACGCGATGTTGCTCTCGTTCGTCGGCTGGCTGGTGCGCCCGTTCCACGTGGACAGTTTCGGTGCGGCCTTTTGGGGCTCCCTGGTGATCAGCATTGTTTCGCTGGTCGTCAACCTCATGCTCGGCACGCATCAAGTGAAGATCGAGACCCGGCGCGGAAAGGGACCTCCCGGAGGACGCGACAGCGGCGACGGACCGGTCATTGACGTGTGACCGATCAGTGATCACTGATGACCACGACCCAATTGAAAACTGGCGTCATCACCGCCCTGGTCGTTGCCGGGGTGGCGGCTCCCATCTGGCAAAAAACAAAACTGAACCGGCGCGCTGCGGAAAACAGTCGGCTTTTGACGCAAACCGCGGAACTGCCCGCCCTCCGCCAAGAGATCGAACGGCTGCGTCCGCTGAAAGTTGATCAAGCCGAACTGGAGCGATTACGCGGTTTGCAGGGCGAAGTGTTGCAGCTTCGCGCGCAAGTAGGCGGCGCCCGGCGCGGCGACCGGGCTGCAAGCAGCAGTTTGACCTCAAGCTGAAGGCGCTCGGAGGCGTGCTGACGCCGGCGCAACTCGAAGGCTACCGTCAATTCCAGGAGACCCAGCTCAAGAT
>VHCZ01000379.1 GCA_016871535.1 Verrucomicrobiota bacterium | reverse complement strand
CAAAGGCCGCCTGGCTTCGTTGCTCCTCAGTCGAAGATCCAGGGAGGATATTCTCCTTCGTTGCGCCTCGCCATCCGGCCTTTGGCGCGAAAACAGGACCCCGCGGAATTTTCGGACACGCTCTGAGGAGAAACGAAGCCAGAAAGCGAAATCGCCCCAGCCCTCCGGGGCGGGGCGGCGCCTGGCCGGCTGCGGCGTTGCTCGTCGGTCACAGCCGCAAAACGGGGATGCTCCCTCCTCGCGCCCTGCATCTGGCCAGGCGGCGCTCCCGCCAAAACCGGAAGTTATTTTTGCACAGACCCTAAGGTGGGGCGAGACTCCTGCCGAGCCAATGCCGTCGAAGAACAGCTCCGCAGGAGCGCCGCTCCACCGTCGTTAACTGACGGGTTACCTCGGACGCATCGGTTCGGCTTTGGACAAACAGCAACTGTTGGTTATACTCCCGCCATGAACGCTCGATTTGTCCTGAGTACACGCATTGCCGCACGTCTTTCGCTTTGGTTTGCCGGACTCCTTTTGTTGCTTTCAAGAGCAGCCGCGGATTGGCCGGCGTGGCGCGGGCCAGAGGGTTCGGGCGTTGCAACAGACAAGCGCCTGCCCGTTCGTTGGAGCGCCAATGAAAACATTCGCTGGAAAGCGCCCCTGCCTGACCGAGGGAATTCCTCTCCCGTTGTCTGGAAAGACCACGTGTTTGTGGCTCAGGCAATCGAGAAAGCCAATCGGCGCGCACTCATGTGCTTCGACCGCGCGCAAGGCAAGTTGCTCTGGCAAACCGGCGTGACGCACAAAGAACCTGAAGAGACTCACGAGGATAATCCGTATTGCTCCGCTTCGCCGGTCACGGATGGCGAACGCGTTATCGTCTGGCACGGTTCGGCGGGCGTCTGGTGCTACGACCTGAGTGGCAAAGAACTTTGGCATCGCGATCTCGGCCCGCAAAAGCACGACTGGGGCTATGCGGCTTCGCCGGTGCTCCACAACGATCTTTGCTTCGTTCACTTCGGTCCCGGCGAACGCACCTTCCTGATCGCACTCAACAAGAAAACCGGGGAAACCATCTGGAAAGTGGATTTGCCTCCGATGCAACCGCCGCAAAGAACGGATGGCTTTGCAGGTCGGCGCGACGGATACATCGGCTCGTGGAGCACACCGATCCTGGTGAAGGCCAACCACCGCGCCGAACTGGTATTGAGCGTCCCGGAAAAAGTGCGCGCCTTTGATCCTCAAACGGGGAAAGCACTCTGGGAATGCGCAGGCTTGAACCCGCTCATTTATACCTCGCCGATTTACGGCGACGGAGTCGTGGTGGCGATGGGCGGATTCCTGGGCACAACCATTGCCGTTAAGCCCGGCGGCGACGGGGATGTCACGGCGACGCGCCGGCTCTGGCAAACGGCTCGAACCAAGAATCGCCTCGGCTCCGGCGTCATCGCAAACGGCCACGTCTTCATTCTCAACACGGAGGGTATTGCTGAATGCCTCGAACTCGGGACCGGAAAACGCGTCTGGGAAGAACGGTTGCGCGGCCAGGGTGCCAAGGCCGAATCGTGGTCATCCATGGTCCTTGCTGGCGACAAACTCTACATCGTCAATCAGTCGAGCGAAACCTCCGTGCTGCGCGCGAGTCCAACGTTCGAATTGATCGCCGTTAACCCTATCGAAGGCGAACTCACCAACTCGTCCATGGCTGTTTCCAACGGCGAGATCTTTATCCGCACGCACAAGAACCTCTGGTGCATAAGCGAAAACCAGCCCGGAACAACCACGCAGTAATAGCCGACGCCCCATGAAATCACTGCTCGTGGTCTTTCTTGTCCTTCATGTCTTTGATCTCGAAGCAGGCTCTCAGGCGTTTGTCCAGGCCGCCGCCGAGCTGCCGAACTTTCGCAAGCCCACCCACGACGTCGACCTGCGTTACTGGCTCCAAAACATGGTCTGGCACCATCGATTCACCGAAGCCGAAATCCAGTCCGCTACCGGGCTGAGCCTGGACGAAATGACCGCCGCATCCAAGCGCTTGAACATTGCTCCGTCCAATCGGCCCAAGCGTCCGGCAGATTCGCCGCTGTGGGTATTGCCCTACCCCGGCGGTCGTCATCCTCGCATTGGATTCCTCGAAGGCGCCATCCGGCCTCAACGCGAAACCAAGATCAGCGTTTTCACCCCGTGGGATGATGCCAGCTATGTGGTCGTTGATGTGCCCGAAGCGATCTGGTCGAACCTTGGCCTGACTTATCTCGCCCACACGCACGTGCCGACCGTCTGGACCAAACAGAACGTCGATTTGGCGCCCCAGGAATGGGAGCGACTCCCGGATGGATCCCTCCGCAGCGAACGCACGCTGCCGAACGGAATTCGATTCGGCGCGAAAGTTGAGCCGACCAAAGACTCCGTCCGCATGGAACTCTGGCTGCACAATGGAACCAGCGCGACCTTGACGGACCTGCGCGTCCAGAACTGTGTCATGCTGAAAGCCGCTCAAGGTTTCAATCAACTGACCAACGCGAACAAGGTTTTTGAAAAACCCTTCGTGGCCTGCCGCTCCGCGGACGGGAAACGCTGGATCATTTCTGCGTGGGAACCGTGCCATCGCCCCTGGGCGAACCCGCCGGTTCCCTGCCTGCACTCGGACCCGAAGTTTCCGGATTGTGCCCCAGGCGAAACCAAGCGCGTGCGCGGATGGCTCTCCTTTTACGAGGGGACCGACGTCAAATCGGAGTTCCAACGCGTCCAGAAAACAGGCTGGCTGAGCCCGTAGCGCCGGCTTCCAGCCCGCATGCCATGATAAGCCAGGATCGTTGATTGCTCGCGAAAACGAAGTTGGAAGTTCCAAGGGCGTCTTGAGTGATCTTACTTCGCCTTGACGTCGTAGCAGAAGAGCGTGCGTGGAACAGTTGATACCCATGCCATTGGCGGGACGGTCATATCGCCAGAGGAACTTGCCGTCGGAAGCCGCGACCCCGATGAGTCCCCTCGCGGTGAGTTGCACGTACTGGCGCTGCCCCTCGAAATCGATCGCGATGACCGACGCGTAGGCTGCTCCAGAGCCGCCCCCTCGACCTCCGAAACCACCGCGACCGCCACGTCGCCCGCCAGGGACGCCAGAACCGCTGGTTTCACCTGGAGGACTGGCGGGCACCTCGCACTTCCAAATTGTCTTGCCCGTCAACTTGTCGAGGGCCACCAGCATCCCTTCCTGGGCCCCGGGAGTGCAGATGACCTTGTTGCCATCAACCAACGGCGATTCGCGGAAGCTCCATTGCGGCAGGCTCCCGCCCAAATCGCGCGTCAGGCTTTTTTGCCAAAGGATTTGCCGTCCTTGACCTGCAAGCAGGACAAACGCCGCCCAAGCCCACCACATAGAGCCGTTCCCCATCGACCGTGGGAGTGCAACCCGGGCCCTCCTTTCCTTGGGGCCAGCCTCTTTGCTCGAAAGCGGGTCCGAGGCGTGACACCCACAGCTCCTTGCCATCCTCCTCGGAAAGCGCCCAAACGATTTCATCCGCGCCGCGATTGCCCATTCCGTAGATGCGCCCGTTGGCGATGGACGGAGCGCTGTCGCCGCCGAGGCCCTTGGTCTTCCCTTTTTTACATTTGTTCAGGCGCTGATTCCTGCCGCCCACAGATCTGGTGTGGCGAACGCTCGCTCGCTGCGCGCAGGCGCTTCGCCAAAGTCCGAATGTTAACTTGTGGAAATTGGCAGACTTGCCGTCAGGCGTTGAACTGGTCAAACTCTCTCCATGAGCTACAGGACGCTTGAAGTTGAGCTGGAAGACGGACGGGTACGCCCTCGCGGGTCGGAAACGCTTCCGAACAAGGCGCACGGCCTTTTGACGTTGCTCGATTCCAGCGGCCCTCCCGCCGCACTGACCTGCGGTGAGTTGGCCGACCGTTGGGCCCGGCTGGAAAAGCTTCCTTTGGAAGAAGCCCGTGCCTTCGCTGACGACCTTGACCAGGCCCGCACCAATCTGCCGCCGCTCAAAGCCACATGGGATTGATCCTCGACAGTTCGCTGCTGATTGCAGACGAACGAGGCAAGTTCGACATGCCCGGTTTTCTCCGGCAGTTTTCCGCTCTTCAACCGGTAATCGCCGCCATCACTGCCTCCGAACTTTTGCATGGAGTCGAACGCGCGCTGGACCCAGCCCGAAAGGCACGGCGTCAACGGCACGTTGAGCAGATCCTGGCCGCCTTGGCCATTCAGCCGTTTGACCTGACGCAGGCGCGCGTTCACGCCCGAATCTGGGCGGAGCTTGAGACGCGCGGGCAAGTGATCGGTCCACATGATTTGCAGATCGCCGCAGCGGGTCTCGCGCTCGGGCACGAAGTCGCCACCCTCAATGCCCAAGAGTTTCAACGTGTGACCGGCCTCAAGGTCGTGGATGCAGCGCCATTCAGGCGGCCTTGAGGGTTTGACCAAACCGAGACGCCGCGCCGCCCGTGAACCTCGTGAGAGTCCGGGTG
>VHCZ01000378.1 GCA_016871535.1 Verrucomicrobiota bacterium | reverse complement strand
CCATAAGACAATTCCTTTTGTCTGTTTGTTTATGCTGCTGCGTCCGGCATCCATGCCGGGTGGAAAACCTTTGATTCAGGCGTCTTCCGTTGTCCTGTTGCGATAGAAAAGGCTACCGCGTCCTATGACCAGAGCGCCGGGTGCCGAGGCAGGCCAAAGACCAGCCCCGGAGCAAACGCTCCGGTCAAATTCTTCTCTTCTGCTTGGAACGCTTCGCGACCCCCGACGCCGGCGGCGTTTCGCCGCCACCATTCATCCGGTCGATGGGAGCGCCCGTTGAGCTGCTCCATCGCAAAGCACAGCCAAGAAATCTGTGTCAAGGCCGGACGGCATTCGCATGAACGCGCGGGCAACTGGTCACGCGCTGCGCACTCGAATAGAATGCGGACACAGAACAGTTCCTGATGCGGAACTCAATCTCACAGGAGTGAGTTGTCGCTGGGGCGAGCCGCGAGTTGAGCCAACACGCCGTCCGCTCACCGATTCCCCGAAGACAAGAAAGGCAGGAATGCAATCCGCCAATGCGGGATCGCGCTTTCCCTGGAGAGCATCCGATCAAGGAGTGCAGCCGCCCGAATTGGAGAACTCTGTCTCCGCAATTCGCGACAACACACTTCCCGGCGGGCGCCATCCTGTTTTCAGGAAAGCGGCCTTCTGCTTGAACGGAAATCTGGCTTGGAGAAACGGCGGTGCTGAAATCGAATCCAGCCGCCGGCCGAAGAAATTACGTCATCATAAGACAAATCCTTTTGTCTGTTGTGCACCGGCATCCATGCCGATGGAAAAACTGTTTCAGGCGTTTTTCCGTTAACCTGTGCGGCAGTACAGGCCTACCGCAGCCTACTCTGTAAGTCGGACCTCTCTGGGAAAACTTTAGCTAATCTCCCGCTTTTCCGGCGCGTCCAGAACAACTCGGACCCGGCGGTAAATCTCATTCGGGACGTAGGGCTTTTGGAGGAAATCGTCCGCTCCAGCTTGCTGGATGCGGTTCATCAATTCCGGATCCAGATAACCGCTGGCCAGGATCGCTTTGACTTCGGGATTGATTTCGCTTTCCACGTGGATGAAGCCGAAGTGGCTTTTGATCACGCCGTACACGACGGCCAGTCCCAGGCCGCCGCAGCGATCCCGGCTCTTGGTGGTGAAGAAGGGTTCGAAGATGTGAATGCGAGTCGCCTCATCCATCCCGGTGCCCGTGTCGGAAACGCTGATGCAAACGTATTCGTCCTCTCGCATTTCTGGAAACACGCCTTGCCACGCGTGGCCGGGAACGACTTCCGTGCGAATGCAAAGTTCGCCGCCGTTGGGCATGGCGTCGCGGGCGTTGACGCAAAGGTTCAGCAACGACTGGTAACGACTGGTGCAATTCCATCTTTTGCGCTTGCCCTAGCTGCTCTTCGCTTTCGCGGAGTTGCTGTTCGATTCTTTTGCGTTGGACGGCGTGGCTGACAGCGCGATGAAGCAGCGCCGGAGTGATCTGCCCTTTGACCAGATAATCCGCCGCGCCCGCTTTGATGGCCTCAATATCCACTTGTTGGTCGCCGACGCCAGTCAGCATGATGATCGGCGCGGCGCATCCGAGGCGCTTGGCTTCCCGCAAGAGGTCGAGGCCATTGTGAATCCCGAGCCGGTAATCGATCAGGTACAGGTCATGTTCCCCCCGCAGCAACTGTTCGCGGCCCGCGTCATAGGTGGCAGCCCAGGTCAGATCGTAGCGTTCTTGCTCGACCTCCGAAAAGAGGTTGCGCGTGATAATGAAATCATCCCTTTCCCTCCGCCAGGTCATCGCGGGTGTACCGATACCCCAGTCCCCACATGAATTCCTGGCGTGTCCCCAACGGAAATCGATGTTGGAAATCCAGATCGTAAGTGTCCCGCGTCTCCCGATGGACCCGGTCGAACCGCTCGGTCCGATCGTAGTAAAGCTGAAGCCCCAGCTCTGAGGCTTCCGAGAAAGTGTGTTTCCATGAGCCTAACATATTCCCGCCCGAAACGGTGGCCGGCCCTTCGAGCGTGGTCATCGGCACCGGCAAAGGAAGTCCGGTAATGCGTTGGCCGATGGTCCCATCGTAGTTGCCGACGCGCTGCCGATTGCAAATCGGCGATACGGCAGACTGCAACTCTGCCCTACGGTTACAACCGCACTGGCGGAAAAACCATTTGACAGCTCGCGGAGTGCGAATCATTCTATCCGCATCCGTTGATGCAACGGTCTCATTCAGAGTGGTGAAGGGACTGGCCCGATGAAACCACGGCAACCGGCTGAAGCGCGACGCTCAGTGACGAGGTGCCAATTCCAGCTCAAGCGCAAGTCCGCTTGAGGGAGATGAGAAGAAGTCGAGCGACTTTGCCCCTTCTCATCCGAATGAGCAGGGGCTTTTTGTTGCCCCGCCAATGCGCCGCGAACGTGACCTATGGACAAATACGACGGTTTCATGAAGGCCTTGAAGTGCCGCGAGTGTGGCCGGGAATACCCGCTCACTGCCACGCACGTATGTGAATTTGATTTCGGCCCGCTGGAAGTGCTCTACGATTATGAGCGCGCCCGGCACACCCTGACCAAAGCCGCCATTCAGGGCCGTCCGAAAACAATGTGGCGCTACCGCGAACTGCTCCCCGTGGTCCGCGAGCCGACCGTGGGTTTTCAAGTCGGCTTCACGCCCCTGGTCAAAGCCGACCGCCTGGCCCGCCGGCTGGGCATCCGAGAACTCTGGATCAAGAACGACACCGTGAATTATCCGACGCTTTCCTTCAAGGACCGCGTTGTCAGTGTCGCTCTCAGCCGTGCTCGGGAACTGGGTTTCACCACCGTGGCGTGCGCTTCCACTGGCAACCTCGCGAATTCGGTTTCCGCGAATGCCGCGGCCGTGGGATTGAAGGCTTACGTATTCATCCCGGCCGACCTGGAGGAAGGCAAAATCCTGAACTCCTTGATCTACGGCGCGAACGTCATTGGCATCCGAGGCCATTACGACGAGGTCAACCGGCTTTGCGCGGAAATCGCCGGCAAATTCGGGTGGGCATTCGTGAACGTGAACATGCGGCCTTATTACGCTGAAGGCTCCAAGAGCATGGGCTTTGAAATCATGGAGCAGCTCGGATGGACCATCCCGCAGCACACCGTCGTTTGCATGGCATCGGGTTCCTTGTTGACCAAAATCCACAAAAGCTACCAGGAGTTCATCAAGCTGGGCCTGGTTCCCGAAACGCGCTACAAGATTCACGGCGCTCAAGCGACCGGATGCGCGCCGATTTCAACCGCCCACAAAGCTGGCATGGATTTCTTCAAGCCCGTCAAACCGAACACCATCGCCAAATCGCTGGCGATTGGAACGCCCGCCGACGGATTCTACGCGCTTCGTGTTTTGAAAGATTCGGGTGGCGCCGGAGAGGACGTGACCGACGATGAAATTCGCGAAGGCATCAAGTGGCTTGCCGAATGCGAGGGCATCTTCGCCGAGACCGCTGGCGGCGTCACCGTCGGCGTGGCCAAGAAACTCATTGCCAGTGGCAAGATTCCCGCCAATGATTCGGCGGTGCTCTGCATCACGGGGCACGGGCTGAAGACGCTCGACGCCGTGGTGGGCCACGCCGGGCGCACGCGAGAAATCAAACCGAGCCTGCGCGAATTCGAAGCCCTTTTAGACGCTGAAAACCAAAGCCATCTGCTAAGCCGCTAAGTATGCCAGTCCAAGTCCGAATTCCCACGCCTCTGCGCAAACTCACCAACAACGAAGAACTCGTCGAAGTGAACGCGGCCACCGTCCGCGATGCGATCACCGAGTTGCAGACTCGGTATCCGGGCATCAAAGAGCGGCTGCTCGATGACGACGGGGCCGTGCGCCGCTTCGTCAACGTCTATGTGAACGAGGAAGACATCCGCTTCTTGCAGAATCAGGAGACGCCCATCAAGAGTGGCGACGAAATCAGCATCATCCCCGCGATTGCCGGAGGATAGCGCCGATTTCAAATTTGAAATCTGAGATTTGAGATTCGCCAAGCCATGGCCCCCGCCACCAAACCCAAACCCAAGCCCGCCTCAGCCAACCGTTCGCCTCAGCGCGAGAAAAAGCGCCTCTGGCTGATGTACCCGCCGCGCCTGATTACGACGCCGGTGATCTGGCAATTGGGGCACAAATTCGATGTGATCACCAATGTTCGCCAGGCGAGCGTGACCGATGAAATCGGCATCGTTTGCCTGGAGTTGGATGGGGACCGCGCCGTCCTGAAGGAAGCCATCAAGTGGCTCGAACGCCAGGGGGTCAGCGTCGAGCCGGTCGAGATCAACGTAATCGAAAGCTAGTTGTCAGTTGGCAGTTGGCAGCAACCAGTTGGCAGTAACTGTTTGTTACGTTTCACGTTTTACGCATTACAGTTCTTTCTGCCGGCTTTTGCTGCCCCACAAACTTAAGGGCCCCGATTTACTCACTTGACCATTGGAGCCACGGGAGTTATAAAAGCCCGTGTAGCGAA
>VHCZ01000377.1 GCA_016871535.1 Verrucomicrobiota bacterium | reverse complement strand
TGCCCAAAAACGGCTCTGGCACTACACTCGCAAGGAAGGAACGCACAATCGTTACTTCGCCACCCCTGCCGAGTTGTGTGCCAGTCTGTTCACCACTTTGAAGGATATCCAGCGGCACCCGGAAAAAATCCAAGGCCTATTGGAGCCATTTCTTTAATTATCGCTATGTAGCTTTATTGATGCGCTTCTGTGTAGAGGAACTCGAACGGCGTTACCCGGCGCTTTACCGCAACGTTTGCGACGAGACGGGGGCCGTTCGCCGCCACATCAACGTTTTTGTAAACACCCATCACATGCGCGACCGCGCCGGACTGGACACGCCACTTTCGCCGGGTGACGAAGTGACGATCCTGCCCGCGGTCTCTGGAGGTTAATTCCTTATGGCAAATCGTGTTGTTCTCTGCATTGGCACCAAGAAAGGCCTGTTCGTCGCCGAATCCCCAAAACCGCGACGCCGCTTTGCGCTGCGCGGACCTTTCGGTCCGGGCGTGGCGGTCTATTCCGCACTCATCGACACGCGCGGCACGCCGCGACTTTACGCGTCGAGTTGCAACGCGTTTTTCGGCATGAAAGTTCTGCGTTCGAACGATCTGGGGAAATCGTTCAAAGAAACCAAATCCGCTCCCGCGTTTCCCAAGGACGATGGCCGCGCCTTGGCGAACATCTGGTCGCTCGAACCCGGCGACAGCAAGAAAGACTTGTTGTGCGGTGTCGAACCGGCGGCGCTGTTCCGCAGCCGCGACGGCGGTGATTCATGGGAGATGGTGCCTGGCATCAGCAACCACGAGCACGCCCGCAAATGGGAGCCGGGCAACGGCGGGCTTTGCATGCACACCATCCTGCGCGATGGCAAGCGCGTGCATCTCGGCATCTCCACCGGCGGCCATTACATGAGTGAAGACGGTGGCGAGACGTTCGCGGCAGCGAACAAAGGCGTGGGCGCGGGCTTCACGCCGGATCCGTATCCTGAGTTCGGCCAGTGCGTTCACAAGATCGCGCGCCATCCTGCCGCTCCCGGACGGCTTTACATGCAAAACCACGGCGGCTGGGCCGAATGGTCGAGGCCGGGCGGACCGAGGCCGGGCATCGGAGTTCTGCGCAGCGACGACTATGGCCGCACCTGGCGCTCGATTGCGGACGGGCTGCCTTCGGATTTCGTTTTTCCCATCGTCGTTCATCCGCACAATCCCGATGTGGTCTATGTCTTGCCACTGGCGCCGTACACGCGCACCTGCCGTCGACGGCGTGACTGCTGAAAACCTGAACGCCTACACGCTCGCTTCGCTGAAGGAACTGCTCGCGCGCGTGCGGGCGCTCGACGGAATTCAGTTTCGGATTCACGAGGAATCCGGGCTGAAACGAAGCGAAATGGAAGACTTCTGGCGCGCGGTCTTCGAGCACGTTCAAAAGGTCCGCCCTGGCATTCTCCTGGAAGCGCGCGCCAAGGGCACGCCGGACAGCGTCATCAACACCGCGCTCGATCTCGGCGTAAACCTGCGCATTGAGACGAAATACTGGATGGAGCAGATGGGCCTGCCGTTTCATCCCTCGCACGTCAACCACCCGAACCAGCGCGATCGCCGCCACGGCTACGCCGATTTGCTCCGCTATCCGCAACGGTACCAGATCGACTGGCGGCTCTGGAACGGCGGCACGACGCGCGTGCTCCTGTGGGCTGATCCCGATTACGTGCGGCGTTATTCGGAATCCACGCTGCTTTACGACTCGCCGAATTGGGACGTGCAGGAACCGCTCGCGACGAAGATGGAGGCGTAGCGGCCCGACGTGGCGCCGTTCGCGCTGATGCCGGAGAAATATCGCTACTACGAATACGAGTTCGAGCGTTACTGGCACTTTTTCCAGGTCTGGGGGCGGGTTGGCTATAATCCCCAAACTTCCGCTGAGGTTCGGAAACGCGAGTTTCGGCGCCGTTTCGGTAACGCCGGGCCGCACCTTGAAGCCGGCCTTCACCGGGCGTCGCAGGTCCTTCCGATGATTGTCGCCGCAGTCTATCCGTACAACCTGTTCCCGACGACGCGCGGTTGGGCGGAGCGGCAGAGCCTGGGCGTCAAACTCTCCGATTACGCCCGGAATGAAGGCACCGACGTCGAGCAGTTCGAGAATTTCGCCGACGCCGCCCGGCGGATTCTCGAAGGCAGCACCACGACCAAACGCACCCCGGACGCCACCAGCCGCTGGTTTGACGAAACGGCCGACGCGATCCTCGCATCAGTCCGCGCTGCCGAAGCGAGCCTTGGCGGCAAACGCAGCAACGAATTCGACTCGACGATCACCGATCTGAAGATTAGCGCGCAGCTCGCCCGCTTTCACGCGCGCCGTGCCTTCGCGGCCGTGCACTTCAATCTGTTCAAACGCTTGCAAAGCCCTGCTGAACTGCGCGCCGCGGCCCGCGAGGAACGCGCCGCCGTAGCTGCGTGGCGCGAACTCGTGACCGCAGCCGGAGACCGCTACCATTTCGACCTGGCGATGGGCGCGCGAAACTTCAGCCTTTGCGGCCATTGGCGCGATGAACTTGTGAAACTCGAAGCCGCTTTGAAAGAACTGGAGGCGCAAGCCGGTTTCTCGGATTCCGCTTCGCAGGAAAAGGTCTGGCAGCCCGCGACCGGCGGCGACCGCGAGCCGCCCCGGGTCGAACACGAGCGTGTGCGGACGCCACGTCCGGGCCAGCCGTTGCGCATCGTCGCGCGCGTGACGGATCCTTCGGGTGTGCAGTCAGCGCGGCTGCGCTACCGGCACGTGACGCAGTTCGAGGACTACGCGACGCTCGACTTGCAGCCTTCAGACCAGCCCAACGTTTTCACGGCCACGGTGCCCGGCGACTTCCTGGTTCCACAATGGGATTTCATGTATTTCCTCGAAGTTACGGACAAAGCCGGCAACGGCGCCAACTGGCTCGATCTCACGAAGGAAATGCCGTATGTGATTGTGAAGTTGAAATGATTTGCTGCGGATTGCCCACGTTTACGCTTTCAAAAAGGGCGGAGGTTTTGAAGAACTGCGCAAGATGACCCGCGCCCAAATCGGGAAGGGCGCATACTCAGACGAAGGCTCTAATTGCCTGTGGTGAGAAAGGCGTGAGCCTCCTTACGGTTTTCAGACAAGCTCTTGGCGAAGTGACGGGACGATGGAAATCACCTGTAGGGCGCTTCGACTCTATCGGGTAGCGCCAGAATGCCACGGTAAGTACGCGTATGGACGGCCTCGCCACTCTCGCTTACAAAGTCCCCATCAGGATCGAACTCACTCAAGGCCTGTAGGGAACGCATAGCCTTCCAGGGATTGGGCAACCGGGTTCGCAGCTCCGTTGGGACCAAAGTAACTGAAATCTTCCTTTTGTCGCTCAGATTCTTTCTGGTGCAAGGGTCAAAAAAACAAGCTCAAACACAATCGTCGAAGGGAAAATTGAAAATGAAAACAAGTGACGCTCTGCGAAAATGCGCGCAGCAATCAGCTCGAAAGCATTCGAACGTGCTGCAGAATGACACCCTACTGCTCGCTGCATCCATTGATGCGGACGCGCGTCCCATAAATGGAAATGCGTTTGCACGTCTTATCGAACGAACATGCACTTTCGCTTTCGTGGTTGTGCACTCCATCTTCGCGGCGGCCATGTGAAATCGCGCGATCAGACCGAGTTCGATGGCATACGGCGCGCTAACGGTCGGTTTGGCAATTCTTAGTGCACTTGGCCAGGACCAGGTCCAGAACTCGCAAGCAACTTCCGGTTCCGCACTCGTCTTCACGGATAAGGCGGACTATGCCCCTGGCTCGATAGCGGTCATCATGGGGCGGGGCTTTCTTTCCGGTGAGACTGTCAAACTTCAAGTGTTGCACGCTGACGGCACTCCAGCGACTGGGGCAGATCATGAACCGTGGTCCGTGGTCGCTGATCCGCTCGGAGGCCTCGAGACAACATGGCATGTCTGCGAAGATGATTGCGTGGGCTCGCACCTCGAGTTGACAGCGATTGGACTCTCTTCGGGGCTGACAGTGCGGACCGTGTTCACCGACTCTGCGCCTGGCCCGAAACGATTTCTCTATACGGGTGGTCACGGCCTGAATTTGGCCAAATTGACCACGTTTGGGGGGGCACACGTTTGCTACCATTAGCGGCAGCGATTCGGCGTGGGCAACGGCCTTGGCAGGCGGATTTGGAGCGTCCGACGCTTTCGTTGTAGGTGAAGGAACTCCGGTGCCTTCGGCGTCAACCCGCGCGGCCATCGGCAGTTATGTGTCGGCAGGAGGTCGAATCATTGTGATGAGTGGTCACGGTGGCTCCGAGTATCTTTTTCTCAATAACGTCTTTGGCTATAGCACAACTGTTGCACAAGGTTGTCTAGCTAAAGCCTGTTGCGAAAGTCGGATGGCTCGCCCGCATTGGTAAAGGTTCTCTGAAAAGACTTTTTTGAAAATAGTTCTTGCTTTCCCAAGACCTAATCGAGTATATCGATTAGGTGT
>VHCZ01000376.1 GCA_016871535.1 Verrucomicrobiota bacterium | reverse complement strand
GTGTTATCCATGGTTAAATGTCAGACAACCGGTTCCGCCTGGTTCAGTTCACAAAAGATCGAGACAATGCTCGGCTTCAAGCCCGAATGGAACCTCGAGAAAGCCCTGCCTGAGATGGTGGAAGAAATTCGTGGCGCAGCCAAGAGAGGTTAACCACGGATGGACACGGATAAAAGAACTCTTAATTTGGTTAAGATCAGATCCTCCGTCGTTCAATTGCTCCGTCCTCCACTATCCGCTCTCTGTGATCTCCGCGATCTCAGTGGCTAGAACATTCCTTCCCCATCCGAGTCATCAGCGATGAACGCGAAGTCTCAGGACTTCAACGATCTTGCGGCTGATGAGGTATCGACGTTCGTCTGTGACGGTGCCTTTCTGTTCCTGGAATCTGCTTTTCGGGAGCAGATGTATCTTGTCGCATCGCACCATGGTCTTCCTATCCAGTCCGTCCGTTTCGTCCAAAACTTCTTCGGTCTGCTTCGGACTTCGATTTACCCTGGCTGACGTACAGAGCAGGGCATTGACTTCCTCAATGTCTGGATTTTGGCACGTCTCATCGTTGGAGATGATGACTGCGGGGTGCCGCCTTTCCTTCTCGAAAGGAAAGAAATGAATGTCCCACTGCTTCATTCAAGGTCCTTGGGCGCACGAATGACCGAGGCTTTGCTCAGCCGGTTGTCGAACTCGATGTCTTCCTTGGTGTAACAACTGGCAAAGTAGCCTGGGGGGCGCATGGGAATGGGCTCAATCTCCGGGACATGCTGGAGAATGAATCGATGCTGACCGCGGATGATATAAACGGGTTCCCCCTTCATCGCTTTCTCTGTCAGCCGCCCCAAGTACGACTTGGCCTTGCTCAGCGTGAAGGATTGCGATCGCCAGTTGAATTTCGGTTTTTGCGTATGCGAACGAGGAACAACTTTCATAGGCTAAGTTTGGCCTAAGCTCAGCCTGTCGTCAAACGCTCCTTGTTCGATATGTTTCCCCCCAATGCCGAAACGAAAGAGGAGGAAAAAAGTCGCGGCTTAATCGAACGCCTTTCAACCAAATTCCGATCGGTCCCGATACATCGGGAATCGAAACACGCGGTTAACGATGATCGCAGAAGTAGATGCACCCCTCTCCCTGCTCCGAGCGGAGTCAACTTTCAGTACTTGAGTTTCAACAATGTTCCCCCGGCGAGGTGCCGGGTACGTGTTTAGCGCGGTGGGGCATCGCTGCCGCGATGTTCTGACACGTCGTCCCGCGAGCGCCAACATCGCTGCGCTCGTTGCCGAGAATCACGGCGTCGCGGCAGCGATGCCCTACCTACGCTAAACAGATACGGTGCCGGTGGGAACACGCGCCTGCGCTGCCGTAGCAGCTATGGCAGTCGCGAAGGCGGGGGCGCGTGTGCTCCCCAGAGGTTGTGAGAAATATTCAGGTTAGGGCGTGTTTGAGAAGCGCTGTCTCGGTGGAACAAACAACAGTCAGCCCGTGTGCTTGATTGCACGTTACTTTTCCTCGGCTCGACCGTCCTTTGCTTCCTACTTGGAAATGTCGTCCATCGTTGGTTGGTTAGGAAGAACATCATTGATCGTCCGAATGAGCGCTCCAGCCATTCACAGCCCACAGTAAGAGGCGGAGGCGTTGCCATTGTCCTCTCCTTGCTCATAGTTGGCTCGTTCCTTCTCTTCCGAGCGTTTTCGAATCCACTTTTCGTAATCCTCACGGCGGCCACCATCCTGGCCGCCGTTTCTTTTTTGGATGATCTCAAATCGCTCCCTTCAAGCCTCAGGTTTACCTGTCACGCCGCCGCCGCCGTCGCCGTGCTGTTTGCCCTCGGTGGTCAGTGGTCAGTGGTCTTTGGTCTCGACTTCTCCCCTTTGCTCTTCGCCCTTTGCTCACTGCTCGCCCTCCTCTGCCTGACCGGTTACACCAACGCCTTCAATTTCATGGACGGCATCAACGGCCTCGCCGCCGGTCAGACAGCGATAACCGGTCTAGGTATGGCACTGTTGACGTCAGTTGCCAGTTGTCAGTTGCCAGTTGTCAGCCATCCTTTGCCCACGCCTGCCCCTTCAATCTCCGCCAAGGCACTGACCTCTGACGCACCGACCTCTGACAACTGGCAACTGGCAAGCACTGACCTCTGACGCACCGACCTCTGACAACTGGCAACTGGCAACTGGCAACTGGCAACCGGCCCCAGGTCCGTGGTCTAGCGATGAGTACGCCTGTCCTACTAAGTGTCGTCATCGCCGGTGCCGCCCTCGGATTCCTCCCCCATAATTTCCCAGGTGGTCATGAACATAAATACGATGGCGTGCGCGGCAAGGAATTTTGCGGCCAGACGAGGCGCGAGCGACGGGCATACCCTTCAGCGGTCTGTGAGGAGCGAGCGACGAAGTCTGGCCGGAAAAGAACTCCCGCCCTCCGGGTTGCGCCCAATATGGCCTGTGGCTTCGTTGCGCCTCGGTCACAGAGCGCTGCGGCTATGCTCCCTCGGCGCGCCTCGCCACAGGCCATATTGGGCGCAACGAACGTCATCGTATCTATGCTCATGACCACCAACGCCCGCATGTTCATGGGCGACGTCGGCAGTGCGCCGCTGGGATTTCTGTTAGCCACGCTCGTCCTCTGGTTATCCCGCGACCACGGCTGGTCGTTGCTCATTCCCTTGGTCCTCTTGCACGCGAATTTCGTGCTCGACACCGCGATCACTCTAGCCCGTCGCATCCTCCGCCGCGAACGCTGGTATTCCGCTCACCGCGAGCATTTCTACCAGAGACTCGTTCGCTCCGGAAAAACTCACACCTTCGTCACCCTCTGGGAAATGGGATTGCAGGTGGTCGTCCTGCTCCTCATGGTCGCGTATTTGTACGTCGGCCCCGGAGCAGGAGTGGGCTTGATCATCGCCGTGATCGCGATCTGGCTTCTTTTTTTCTGGTATTGCGAATGCCAGTTTCAACGCGTCTTCGCTAACCACAACCGTGAATCCAATCCGTAACAATACAGTCGGAATGGGGAGCGCACGCGCCCCGCGTGCCGTGGTCGGCGCCCTCGCCGACCACAACCTTTTCATGCTCCGAATCCGTCGAATGTCCTTGGATCCTTGATCCTCAACCTCTTCGCCAACTGATTACAGCACCTGCGGTAAGGACGCGTTCCAATGCGTCCCTGATTCTCTACTAAGAAACTCCTTTTGTAACCTATTGTGAGTATCCGTGTTGCTAACCCGTCTAGGCACGGTGAGGGCGAGGTGACATGATGGGAGCATGCAGAGATCATCGCGGGTTCACGGACCCCGACGCTCCACGCCGGCACAGAGGGAGGATTTTGGTCGCCTATCGCCGAAGCCGGTTCACGCGAAAGGCAATTGCCGCTCAGGCTGGAGTCGGACATTCGACCCTGACGCTTTGGCTCAGGAAGGCTCAGAGCGCCGAGAATGCCTCCCGGACCGGCCATAGTTCCGCGTTGGTTCGCATGCCTAATTTGTTTTCGGCCTCCGCAGCGGCTCCGGCCTATCGCCTCAGATTACCCGGCGGCGTGACGGTGAGGTGGTAAACCTAAAGACGGCAATTGACCAGCCACAAAGATCGCAAAGATCACAGAGCAGACGCATTGGCCAAGCAAAGATTCCCCCTCCCTGAGTGAGGGCATGGAGTGGCGCAAGAGCCTGCAGCTCTTTGTGATCTCTGCGTTCTCTGTGGCTGAACTGCTTTCTTCAGGGTAATCGCGGCAAATCCCAATCCCCAATTCCTTCGTTCCCTTCTGTTCAGAGCCCGGAGAATCAAAAAGCGCACGGAAGTTTCCGTGCGCTTTCTGTGTTGCGGCCAGTCAATCCAGCTCTTGCTGACCGTTCAGTCGAGTAGTTATTCAGCCCCGAGTCTCAGCCTACGACACCCTCGCACTCCCTCCGCCCTCTGCCCACCGGCAACCGACAACCGTCAACTGGCAACTGGCAACTGACTCCTGACCTCTGGTCTTCGGTCTTTGGTCGTTGGTTCTCTCCGGGTAATCACTTGCCGACATGTCGCGCGACTTGTTCGCGGGTAACCAAAATGTCTCGATGGAGCGGCCCGCGAATTCCACGTTTGCCAAAACGCGCGCTGGGGGAGTAGCTTCTCGCCATGGAAACGACGATAGAAATAGCAGCCTTTGATAGGGGAGTTCGTCCGGTGATAGAAATTGTTTTCCCGGACAAAGCGGACGCGGTCCTAAGTTTCCGTCCCGATGCTGAATTGCAGGCGCGCATTGAAGAACTTGCCGGCAGATCAACCGAAGGCCACCTGACTGAACCTGAACGGGCCGAGTACGAAGGTTACGTGCGGGCGAATAAATTCGTCGCGATCCTGCAGCGGCAGGCGCGTCGTCTAAGACAAGTTCAGTCGTAGCTGATGGACTCCCAGACGAGAGCGCATGTCCGAGAACGCGCTGGACATCGCTGCGAGTATTGTCAACTCCGCCAGGACGATTCCCCGTTAGCCGCCCTTCACGTCGAGCACATCGTTCCTCGAATTCACGGCGGC
>VHCZ01000375.1 GCA_016871535.1 Verrucomicrobiota bacterium | reverse complement strand
CACGGCCGGCATGCGGAAAAAGCCGGTGTCCTTGAGGCGGCGGAGCAGGATGGACTTCTCGGGCGCTCCGGGAGTGACAATTTTCGCGCCCGCCAGGCCGGGGTCGCCGGCCTGCGGCTCACCATGGAGCAGGCCGGTCTGCGCGAGTGGTGTGGTCAGGCGCAGATCGAGATTGCCGCGCGAGGCACCGCCCGGCTGATGGCACACCGCGCAATTGCCGTGCAGATAGGAGCGGACGCGCTGCTCGGAGGGTTCGAGCGGGCTGGACCACATCACCCCATGAGGAAGTTGATCGAGTTTCTCCGGCGTGAGCGTCGTGATGAGCGCGCCCGCGCGTTGCATGGACCGCAGCCAGTTGACCGGGCGGCCGGGACGAGCCGGCGCGGGCGGGAAAATAAAATCCTGAACCGAGGTCGAAATCCAGTAGGCGGGATTGGTGAGGGGAAAGCTGAGGCCATCGTCCACACCGGGGAACCACCAGGGCAGCGAAACTTTCTGCGGTGTGTCGTTGGTGGAGTTCGCGTCCGCCAGCCCGGTGAGCGTCTCGAGTTCGCCATCTTCGATCAGTTCGGCGAGGTCAGGAGTCTTCCAGCGATAGCCGGCGCCGTAGCTGCGTGGCGCGCCGACGACGAGCAGGCGGGTTTCGACGGGTCGTGAAACTTCGTCGCCTTTGGCTGGCTTCGCCCGCCAGTGGGTGACGCTGAAATTTCTCACCACAACCGCGCCGGGCGGCAGCAGCACTTCCGTGTTGTCTGCGGACAACCTTGCCGCCGCGTTTGTCGGCAAATATAGGCCAATCACCTCGTGGGTGAAGGGCTGCCACGCGCTGGTGTTGAGCCAAAAGGGCCAGCGCCTGACGCCGCGCAGGCGGGCGTCCCATTCCGCGCGCGTCAGGCGCTTCGGCAACGCGCTGGCCTCCATCGGCAAACCCAGGGCGGCGAGGTTGGTGGAGGATCGCGCCGGGTCGGAGACCGGCGTTCCGCTCGCGGGAGTCGAACCACCGACGTAGCAGATGCGGATGAGCGAGCCGGCGTTGGGCACAAACTTCTTCGAGTCGCGCCAGACCGCGCCGCGATTGAGGACAAGCAGCGAGCCGTCGGGCGCGAGTTCGGTGGCGACGGGGCCATTGAGCCCGCGCGCAAAGGTGCCCGTGTACCAGTTCCCTGTCGCTGTTGCGCTAAACGCAACTGGAGTAGCTGCACCCTTGGCGTCAACGAGCGGCGCGTTGTCGTAGGTGAAGCCGCCCAGGTTATTCCAGTTATCCTGCCAGACAATGCCCGCCACGTCGGACGGAAGCATTGGACCGGGCAGACTGTTGCCGCCGACGACGAAGTTGATCGCGACATATGGCTGCAACGGTGAAGGATCGCCTGCTGTCACGGACAATTTGGCATCAGCGCTCGGAGTGTCTTTTCCTGCAACACTCACCACGACCGAATACATCTTGCCGTTGTCGGCGTCGGTCAACTCCGGTGTGATGTAGGAGGATCGGATTGCATTGGGGATATCGGCGCCATTGACACGCCATTGATAATACACCGGTGATTCTGTTGCTTTCACTTTCACACTGAATTTGGCGCGTGAACCCACAGTGGCCGTGGCGGCGGCTGGTTGCGCTGTGATCTGAACGTTGCCGATGTCTGGATTAACGAAGGTGCCGATGGAATTGCCGGCGAGCACAGCGACATTGGCGGCTGGCGTGCTTGATCCTTGCGCCTTGGCGCCGACACGCAGGTAGACATCGCCAGCACCTTGTTGGAGCAAACCTTCCATCAAGTAGCGTGTACCCGCGGTCAACGACGCTCCGGAATTCACCGAGAACGCGTCGTCGAAACCAACCGGGCTGATCGCCACAACACCCAAGGATTTCAGGTTCGCCTGGGATTGGTTCGATCTCAGGAACAGTTCGGATTCGTCGTCGCCATTCAGATAGAATGTGTAAGTTCCGTTGGAGGGTGGAATGAAGAACGCGTTCAACCGCGCGCCATAATTGACCGTGAAGGGATCGCGGAAGGATTCGAAGCCCTTCACCCATTCAATTTTGTCAGGCGTGCGGGCTGTGAAACGGTCGTTGGCTTTGAAATCGGCCACTGTTTGGCCACTGATGCCGAAGTAGATCTCGCGGGTTGCCCAGCCGGGCGTGACTTTCCACGCGGTGAATTTGATGGTGGAATTCGCGGCGATGGCAGTGCCGCTGGCGTCGGTTACGCCGTTGACGGTCACGGTGTAAACTGTGCCTTCAGCTTGCGCCGCAGTGGTCAAGAGCACGCGTTTCAGGTCGTTTGGATCGAGAGGCCCCGGTAACGCCGATGCCGCCGCTGAGTTGAAACTTGCTGGCTGCCACCGATCCGGCTGCAATCGCTTTGCTGAAGGACACGGATACTTGGGTCAGTGCTGCGGATCCAACGGCTTTGACCAGCTCAGGTGGGCGCGTTGCGGAACCCGAGTTCACCCGCAAGGCCGGCGGCGGTCGCGTCGTCGTGGTTTCGCCCGAAGTCCGGCTGCTCGGCGAAGTGAAGCCGGACGCCCGGCTGGTGACGAACATCGCCTTCGGCGGCGCGGCGCACGACGAACTCTTCATCTCGACCGGCGGACCGAGCGGCGTCTTTCATGCGCGGGCCAACAGGCCGGGCTTTCGGGGGCATCCGGTGCCGGAGCTGGCGCTGGGCCGGACGCTCGCGCTGGCGCCGTTGAACGAACCGATCTCCACCGCGCCTGACCGGCCGCGCTACGCCGAGCTGCGGATCTACCACGCGTTGCCCGGCAAGGCCGACGCGATCCTCGAGCGGTTCCGCGAGCCGATGACCGCGCTCAAGAAGCGGCACGGCCTGAATCCGCTGGCGTGCTGGGTGAGCCAGGACCGCAAAGGAACCAACGTTGTCGTCGTGGAACTGCTCGCGCCGCCGGGCGAGGCCGCCGCCAGTTCGGGTTGGAAGGCATTCGCGGCCGATCCGGAATTCGCTCCGGCTTATGCTGCCAGTGAGGCGAAGCACGGAAAGACGTATTCGAGGATCGAGATATTGAAACTCGTCACGCCCGCCATCGCCTGGAAACTGGCGAACAACGCAAAACGCCCCGCGCGCGTGTTCGACCTGAGGCTCTACGCGCGGACGCCGAGCAGGGAGGCGGCCTTCCGGGATCGCTGGCGCGATCACGCCATCCGCATTTACGAGCGGCACGGCATGGATAACCTCGGCTGGTGGGAGGCGACCGACACCGAGCACGCCGGCGTGATGGCGACCCTGTTCGCGCACGAGAGCCTCGATGCCATCAACGCCACCATCGGGGCCTTCCACCGGGACGAGGAGTGGATTCGCATCGAGAAGGAGACCGAGGCCAACGGCAAGCTGCGCACCGGGGCCACCGCTTACAAGCTAGTGCCGGCGGATTTTTCCCCGCTCAAATGAACCCGAACATGAAAAATTCCTCGTTGCTGCTGCTGCTCCTCGTGAGTGCCGGCCTGTGCCCCGTCCGGGCCGCGGACGTTTACAAGGAACCGCACGTCCGCTATCTCATCGCCGACATGACGCTGGGCGGTTCGCCGGACTATTACAAACAGCACGTCCGCGACGCCGTGCCCGCCGTCGCGCTCAAGGAATGGGAAGCAGGCGCGCGGTTGGTGAACACGAACCAGTTCGAGCGCCGTCGTATTCCCACACCGTACGGCGAATCCATGCGCGTCGTGTTCAAGGGCACCGAGCAGACCGCCGTCGGCGCAGACCTATTGCTAACCACCGACCTTCAATTCGATCAGGCGCCGATGCGGCTGGCGCTGGCGGATCTCACGCTGGGCCGTCCGGTTTCCTTCTACGAGGCGAAAAAGGCGGATTCCAGCGTGGCCGAAGCGTTGAAACGCTGGGGCTACGGCGCGCGCGCGGTGAACACGAATCTCTATGCCTTCCAGGGAACGGGGGAACAACGCCGGTTGGTCTATCGCGCGAATGGCCGACCGCTCGACGGCGCGCTGGTGAAACTCAACACCGACCCGCACTTCTCCGATGACTGGCGGCGTTACCTCATCGCGGAAATCCAACTGGCCGGCACGCGGGAGAAGGTCGCCAGCTTCGGGCACCGGTTCCACGACTACAACTGCCTGGTGGCGGTGGCGCACTACGACGCCGGGCACCGCGTCGCCAACCTCGATCGCTTCGAGTTCAACGGCGTGGACGGCAAACCCGGTGTGTCGAACGTCGTCTATCGCGGCACCGGCCGGCGCGTCACGCCCGCCGACATCCGGCTCACGTCGGATCCGGAGCAACGTTGAAACCATCAGCGCTCATCCCCCTGCTTACTCTTGTTTCAAGCCACGGCACCTCCGCCCAATCGGCCGACTGGCAGTCGGTCACCTGGCGCGAGCCACAGGTGCGCTATCTGATCGCGGACTTGTTTCTCGGCGGCACCAGCGTCTGCACCCCGAGCGCCTGGTCGCCGGACGGAAAGTGGATTTCCTTCCGTCGCACCGACGAGCGTTACTGGAGCAACAAGGAGCGAATGCTCAAAATCTATTCGGAGAAACCCGCCGA
>VHCZ01000374.1 GCA_016871535.1 Verrucomicrobiota bacterium | reverse complement strand
TCGAAGTTCATCTTGTTGGCAGAGGAGAACGGTTCGCGCAATTGAGGGGCGCCAAGGACGGTTATCTCGCGGCGATTCTCAACGGAATCAAGCCCGGCGCGCGATACTTTTATCGGCTCGACGGCCGGCGCGAGTTCCCTGATCCGGCGTCCCGCCTCCAGCCCGCGGGCGTGCATGGACCGTCCGCGGTGATTGACCCGAACTTCACCTGGGATGACCAGGGTTGGACCGGCCTGCCGCTGCGGGATTACATCATCTACGAATTGCACGCCGGCACGTTCACGCGGCGGGGCACGTTCGACGCCATCGTTCCGCGGTTGGCCGAACTGAAGCGACTCGGCATCACCGCGATCGAACTGATGCCGATTGCTCAATTCCCCGGCGAGCGAAACTGGGGTTACGACGGGGTTTGTCCGTTCGCGGTCCAGAATTCCTACGGCGGTCCGGCCGGCTTGAAGCGTTTGGTCAACGCCTGTCATCGGCACGGGTTGGCCGTCGTACTGGACGTCGTGTACAATCATCTTGGCCCGGAAGGGAATTATCTGGGCCAATTCGCGCCGTATTTCTCGGACCGCTACCGGACGCCCTGGGGACCCGCACCGAATTTCGATGGGCCGCAGAGCCAGGAAGTCCGGCGTTACTTCCAGGAGAATGCGCTTTACTGGCAGACGGAATTTCACATCGACGCGCTGCGTCTGGATGCCGTGCACATGGTCCGCGATTCTTCGGCGACGCCGTTCTGGAAGGAACTCGCCGCGGTTGCTCAGCGGCAGGCCGAGCGCCTGGCGCGGAAGTTCCATTTGATTGCGGAAAGCGATCTCAGCAGCGTGCGCTTCGTCCAGCCACAGTCGCGGGGCGGCTACGGCCTGGATGCGCAATGGAGCGACGACTTCCATCACGCGCTCCACGGGTTGCTGACTGGCGAACGGACGGGCTATTACGCGGATTATGGGGGCCTGAGCCAGTTGGCGAAGGCGTATCGCGAAGGCTGTGTTTTCATGGGCCAATATTCGCGGTATCGCCGCCGGCGGCACGGTCAATCGCCTCGTGCGATCGGGGCGAAACAATTCGTGGTCTTTGCGCAAAACCACGATCAGGTGGGCAATCGGGTCGGCGGCGAGCGCCTCGGCCATTTGGTTTCGCTCGAATCGCAAAAACTGGCGGCGGCGGCCGTGCTGTTGTCGCCGTTCATTCCGATGCTGTTCATGGGCGAAGAGTATGGGGAACTCGCGCCGTTTTATTTCTTCATCAGCCACAGCGATCCGAATTTGATCGACGCGGTGCACCAGGGCCGTCGGCGAGAACTCACGGCGTTGCAGTGGCGAGGCGAGGCGCCCGATCCACAGGATTCGGGGACTTTTCAACGTTGCCGGTTACGCTGGGCGCTTCGGAAGCAGGGCGGACATCGAGCGTTGCGGGAGTTCTACGCGGAGTTGATTCGACTGCGAAAGGAACTCTCGGCCATACGTGACGCGAAGAAAAACAGGGTGCGCGTGCGGGCTTACCGCGCGGAAAATGTCTTGAACGTCCGTTACGGTTCGGACGCAGGCGAAGTCGTGTTGTTCCTCTGTTTTGCTGCGAGGCGAGTCACTGTGCGGACGTCCCTGGCGCCTGGACGATGGAAGGTTGAAATGAACTCGGCGTTGAAGCGGTGGAAGGGGACGGGTAGTTCAATCGGAGGAGAGATTGGGTCTCCTGGCACAGTCGCTTTGCCACTTGCGGCGAAGTCAGCCTTGCTTTTGAGGCGGAACAATTCCGTCAGGACTACGAATGAACCCAGCGCGGCTGACGCCGCAACCCAAATCGTTACATTGGTGTAGATTCGAGTTCATCCGTCGTTGCACAGAATTTGTTACAGGTTCCCGGCCAATGGCTTAAGCAGCTTCCAGCTATCTGGTATTCCGTGGCCGGCAAGGCCTTAGGACGTTAAAAAACCTTGAGCGAGCGCGATTTAGCGATTGACCGGCACGCTGGTGCGTCCTAGAAAATCACCCCCATCTAATCCAAGTCGCGGGACCGCCACTCTGCTGAGCCTGAACTCAAATTGTTATGCCTGGCCGACTTCGCTGTGCAGTCATAGGGACGGGCGCCATGGGGTACGAACATCTCAAGAGCCTCATCTCTTGCCCCCAAGCCGCCACCGTCGCCATCGCCGAAAGCGACCCCAAGCGCAGCAAAGAAGCTGCGGACCTGCTGAAAATCCCTCGCAGCTACAAGGATTACCGCGAACTCCTCGATCAACCGGACATCGATGCCGTCACGATTGCGCTGCCGAATTATCTCCATGCGCAGGTCGCGATCGAGGCCTTGCAAGCGCGCAAGCACGTTTTCCTGGAAAAGCCCATGGCGACAAACGCCAAAGCCGCGGCCAAGATTCTGGAGACGGCCAAGCGGATGCGTTGCGTGGTGATGGTCGCGCAGAATTTCCGTTTCCTCCGGCACACGCAACTCGCGAAGGAGATTCTCGAACGCGGCCAGATCGGAGAGGTGTATCACGCGCGCGCGTTTTTTCTCCGGCGGGCGGCAATCCCGCACATTGGCTCGTGGTTCACGCAAAAAGAATTGGCGGGCGGCGGCGCGACCTGCGATCTCGGCGTGCACATGCTCGATACGTGCCTGCACTTGCTGGGAGAGTTCGAGGCCCGGTCCGTTTCCGGGCAGGTCCATTCGAAGTTGGGTCCGCGCGGCGCCGGCAACGGGGAATGGGGCAAGAGCGCCATCGATTCGCCGCCGACGTTCGATGTCGACGACTATGGGGCGGCGTTGATCAAGCTGCGATCTGGCCGCAGTGTCATCCTGGAAACGAGTTGGGCAGCGTATCACGCGCCTTCTGCGCGCGAATACGGGATTGATCTGATGGGAACCATGGGCGGACTTTCCCTTTACCCGGCGCGGCTTTTCCGGGACGGGCCGAATGGCTGCGAAACGGTCGATTTGGTTTCTCCCAAACCGGCCTTTTCGGAAGACCCGCTTCACCATTTCGTCACCGGCATTCTCCAGGCGAAAAAGACGTTTTCAGCAGTGGAGGAGGCCGTGAGGGTCCAGCAAATCCTCGACGCGATCTACGCGTCCGCGTCCTCCGGCAAGGAAGTGGTGCTGAAGTAACGGCGCTGGCGCGGACAGGGCGGGTGGGGGAGTGGTGGAGTGGTGGAACACCAGCATTTCACCGCTCCATTACTCCATTACTCCACTACTCCGACACTCCGCTACTCCAACACAGTCGATCGGGGACGATTTTTGTCTCTTCAAGTTTTTTCGCCAACTCGGCAAGCTTGACTCCTATGGCCGAGTATCCGCTGCCTGCGAGCTGGGTTATTGACGGATTGCGCAAGGGTTTAGTCATCCCGGCGCATCCGCTCGCGTTGACCGGCACGAGAAAACTAGATGAGCGCCGCCAGCGCGCGCTGACGCGTTATTACCACGCTGCGGGCGCGGGCGGGATTGCGGTCGGGGTGCACACGACTCAATTTGAGATTCGGCGGCCCGAACACGGCCTGTTCAAGCCGGTGCTGGAACTGGCCGCCGGCACGGTCGCGGCGTGCGACAAAGCGGCAAATCGGAAAACAATTCGGATCGCTGGAATTTGCGGCCAAACCCACCAGGCCACGAGCGAAGCGGTCTTCGCGCGCGAGATCGGTTACGACGCCGGGCTTTTGTCGCTGGGCGCGATGCGTGACGTGGACGACGCCGGACTGATCGCTCATTGCGAGGCCGTGGCGCGGGAAATTCCGCTCATGGGCTTTTATCTGCAGCCCGCGGCCGGGGGGCGATTGCTTTCTATCGGTTTCTGGCGGCGTTTTGCCGCGATCCCGAACGTCGTGGCGATCAAGCTCGCGCCCTTCAATCGCTACCAGACACTGGATGTAGTCCGCGGTGTGGCCGAGGCCGGCCGCGCCGGAGAGATCGCTCTTTACACGGGAAACGACGACAACATTGTGCTCGATCTGCTGACACAATATGAAATTAGCGTGACCGGAAAAAGCGTGCGGCTTGGCCTGGTCGGCGGATCGCTCGGGCATTGGGCTTGCTGGACGAAGAAGGCGGTGGAATTGCTCGACCATTGCAGGAGGTTGCGTAGCGGGGCAGCGATTCCGCCTGAAACGCTCACGCTGGCCGCGCAAGTGACGGACGCGAACGCGGCCTTTTTTGATCCGTCCCACAACTTTGCCGGGTGCATTGCCGGCATCCACGAAGTGCTGCGGCGCCAGGGACTGCTCGCGAACATCCTTTGCCTGAATCCAGCCGAAACCTTATCGCCCGGCCAGGCGGAGGAAATCAACCGCGTTTATCTCGCTTATCCGCATCTCAACGATGATGAGTTTGTGAAGGCACACCTGGACGAATGGCTCGTGTAGCGCACAAGATCGAATCTGTAGCAGCCGACGCGACGCCGGCTGCTACAGGCAAAACGCGCGAACTAGCACATCGTTTTTGTGACAAGTAAACAATCACGGCAGCGTCTCCAGGGCGGTAAAGTTGCTCCAACGATGGACCACTGGTGCCTGGTTGATTTCCGCGACGCCCCGCAGAATGCGCTCTTTCATCTCCT
>VHCZ01000373.1 GCA_016871535.1 Verrucomicrobiota bacterium | reverse complement strand
AGTCTCTCCACGGTCTCGCCGAGCGGCGTGGCAAGCTCGCTTCCATCGAGATCCGGAAACGCCGGTGCCGCCTGCGCGCAGGCGACTTTGATTGCTGTCTTCATGATAAATGCTCCCCTTTTTGGTCTAAGCGGAGCTATATTTTCCGATGGGCAACATTGTTGTCTATGGGTAAATATAGCTCCTGAGCCTCAATTCGGAACCATTTCGCCGACCAAGACCCGGAGTGCTCTGATCTGCAGGTCAAGACCGAATGCAAAGCGTTCAGCCGCATTGGCGGCCGTTATTTCCCGGATTGCGATCGTAGCAAGCGGGAACCCGGAGAGAATATGTGCCTCCTCCGGGCTCGCGTTCTCCTTGCCGCCGCCCAACGCCTGCTCCTCGATGACGAAGCCGATGACGAAATAGACAATCGTGAACGCGCCCCAAGTCGCGACGCGGTCGTCAGCGCCGGCTTGCTTGAGAGAACTTATGAGAAGCGACCCGACGCGCAGCACATTTTCAGACAAGGGATAGGTGCCGGCGAAGACGCGCGCAGCATCCCGGCGCGACAGCAGGGCGTCGCGCATTTCTGAAGCCACACGTCCAAGGCACGCGTCCCATGGCTCGTCCGCCGGATTGCTGGTGGCGACAGACTGCATCAGCGCATCCGCCATGCCTTCGAGCAACGCGTCCTTGTTGGCAAAATGCCAGTAGAGCGAGGGCGCCTGAATCTTCAGGGCCTCCGCCAGTTTTCGCATGGTCAGTCCCTCCAGCCCGACCTCATCGAGCAGCTTGAGAGCCGTCGTAATGACCTCGCTTTTTATAACGCGCATGTTTGTCTCCAGATTCACGATTGACTCTCTAACACTGTTAGGCCAATCTAACAATGTTAGCTTGGAGTGATCTTCGTGAAAATGGACTTCGATGTTGTTGTTGTGGGGGCCGGACCCGTGGGGCTGTGGCTGGCTTGTGAACTGAAACTTGCCGGTGCGGATGTCGCTGTTCTCGAGCGACGAACGGAGCGGACCGCACAGTCGCGTGCGCTGACGATCCATGGACGTTCGCTTGAAGTGTTTGCCTTGCGCGGTCTTGCCGAGCGCTTCCTGAACGCGGGCAAGCCGATCCCCACAGGCCACTATGCGGTCCTCGATACGCGGCTGGATTTCTCACCTTTCGATACCCGCTTCCCCTACACCCTGTTCATTCCGCAGGCCCTCACCGAAGAAAGGCTGGAAACGCGTGCCGCAGAACTCGGCGTGGTCATCCTGAGGGGCGTGGCAGCGACCGGAATTGTGGATGACGGGAGCCGTGTGTGCATCTCTACCGACAGCGGAGAATTTTCCGGGTTCTTTGTGGTGGGAGCGGATGGTGCCCGCAGCGTGGTTCGCGAACAGGCGGGCATATCTTATGAAGGAGCAGAGGCTCGAAATTCGATGATGCTCGCAGACGTGGTTCTTGCGTCGCCGCCGGCAAAGCCCGTTGTGTCGGTCACCAATGAGCATGGCTGACTCGGTGCTCGATACGCCAGTCCCGGCTGGAGAAGCAGCTGAGAAGCTGCCACGTCGCCTCAGGGTCTGAGCACAAGGGTTCCGTGAACCGTTGAGGCCGCTAATACGGTCTATCGTCCTTTCGAGCGGTGACGAACGGCCAGAAACCAGGCTGGTTGGCGCGGCCGGCTTGGTCTCACGACGCCGCGAAGGCGCTCCGCGTGGCCTGCAATGTCAGCTGATCTACGCTGGCCCAGTCGGCTCTGGGTCTGCGAACCGCCGTTTGGTGCACCAGAGGCCACTAATACGGCTTATCGTCCTGTCCGTCAAACAGCAACTAGGACATTACTGTCAGTTTGGATTTTCACTGGTTCAGAATGCTCCCACTTGGACACTCGTCCATCGGTAAGTAGGATCGCACGGGCTGCCGATTGACCAAGCTTAGATACCGATTTCCCTGGCGCAGCAACAGTCGGCGTCGACACAAATCGTCGAGGACCTTCGTGACGTCGCTCATCGAATCTGCAAAACGTCGCTCGAGCTCGGAAGTGCCAATCGCCCGAACGCACGCTTCAAGAACCGACAGAGCACTTGGCTCGAGTCGTACTTCACGCTCAAGCGCGCATGGTCGTGAATCGTAAATGATCGGCTGACCGTTATTGTCGGTTCGCCACTCGAGCGCCGCAACTTTTGCTTTCGCCATGTGCCAAAGCATCCACCACAAGCGCACGCTCGATTTGAGTGCGCTCCTGCCGCTCTCCGGCTCTCCTTTGGGCGAATAAAATTCAAAGTAGTACGCAAGACGTTCGAGCGTGTCTTCAGGCAGAGGATAGAGAAGTCGATACACTTCGTGAGGTCGAAGGTGACCTAGTCCATATTGCTCGGGGCGCGAATGGTACTGGCTAAAGCGATGAACCTGGACGGGGAACACGTCCATCGGCGGCTGCAAGTGATGAATGAGCGGCAACCACTCGGACATCTCTTGATACCAAGAATCTTTTTCTCCTGGGAAATGAGTAAGAAAATACCAAACAACAAAAATGCCCTCCTCTTTGGCCCACTTGAGAAGCTGAATATTGATGAATCCTGTTGCTCCTTTGTCCATCAACTTGAGCACGTTGTCGTCTAGGCTCTCGATACCGGGCTGAATAAATCTCACGCCGGCCTGCGCCAAAGAGTTCACTTGATTGCGGCTGAGATTGGCTTTTGTCTCATAGAAAACACTCAGAGGTGGATCGAGTTTGGCGAGTTCGGGAAGAACACTCTCGAAGTAAGACATGTCGAGAATATTGTCGGCCATGTGAATGCGGTGATTTCCGTGGCGTCGTGCTAGTTCGCGGCATTCATCGAGCACGCGAGCAGGCGACTTAGAGCGAAACTTCATGCTTCCGCCATTCAGCCCGCAGAACGTGCAGTGATGCTTTTGTCCCCACCAGCAACCGCGCGAAGATTCCATAGTCATGCCAGCATGGATCTTCGATTTGAGAGATGACGATTCGAGCGCGGAAAAGTAATCGTAGTAATCGGGAATGGGTGCATCATCCATTCTCTCAACGACTGCGCGCGGAACCTTGCCGGAGCCCATCAGATTTTTGCGACTCGTTCGACTTAGAACGCCGAGCGGAAAACTCTGCGAGTAGAGCGCTTCATCCGTTGTGAGCAGCTGATGGCAAAGGGGCGCAAAGAGCGTATCGGCTTCTCCGGAAACAACGAGATCCAAAAATGAGCACGATGTAAGAAGCGCTTCTCCCATCGAGACTTCGCAGTTAGCTCCGCCCAAAATGCAGATAACAGAAGGATCAAGCTCCTTCACGCGTCGCAAGAGCGCTAATGAAGCGCAGTTCTGTTGAAAGGTCGTCGTGCACCCAACTATCCGTGGCTTTTGCGCCAGAACTTTCGCTGCAACGACTGAAACGAAGTTCTCGGCCTCGTCACGAATGCGTGCGAGGAACGCAGGCATTTCATTCGCCGAAATGCTCAAGTGCGATGACTCAGCCACCACACGCGCAAGATATTTTGATGAATCCAGATTTGAATTTGGAAACGCGGCTCGTGAGAATGTCCATTCGCCTCGGAGGAGTAAGTTGTCCTCCAGTTGGAAAAACGAATAGTCAGAAATGCCAATTTGTTCAGCGAACCACAAGTTGGCATAGAGCGTTCTGCAACCAATGCCTTCATTCTTCAGAGCTGCGTGAAGAATTCCCAAAGCGATCGATGGATGAGCCACGGAAACATAGGGCATGCACACCAAACAAACCGGAGCGTCGGCGGCAGTCATTCGTTGAGCGTTAACGTACCACGCAAAGGTCATTTTCGCGCAACGCGCGAGCGCGCCCGGAGCCGCGGTGCGAAGGCGTATTCTGATACGTCGAGCATCGCGGCGAGTGACTGCAGCGGTGACCGACGACTGCAGCGGTGACGGTGTTCGGAACTTCGGAAATCTCCCAGGAAAGGACGGTGACGGTGTTCGGAACTTCGGAAATCCCTTCCACCAAAGGATTCGACTTCCGAAGTTCCGAACACCGTCACCTTCAAAATCAGATGGACTCGACAAATGTTGTCACCTTCATCGCCATCCTGCTCGGAGTGGTGTTCATCTAATCGCGTCGCAGTTCGAATCGTTCATCCATCCTGTCACCATCATGATGGCGCTTCCGCTTGCCGTAGTCGGCGCTATGGTCGCGCTCTTCTTGAATCACTCATCGATGTCCATCAGCTCTTTCATTGGAATCATTTTGCTGATGGGTCTCGTGACCAAAAATGGGATTCTTCTCGTCGATCATGCGGTCGTGCGCGTACGAGAAGGGAAAACGCCCATCGAAGCCGTTTTAGAAGCTGGACCGGCGCGCCTTCGTCCGATTCTCATGACAAGCGCTGCGATGGTTCTTGGCATGCTGCCCACAGCGCTAGCAAGCGGTGCAGGCTCTGGGCAAGCTGGCACAACTATCACGAGCGCTGTTGATACTGCTACCGTCGTGTTGAGAGGCGTAAAAGGAACAGACACGCCAACGTTCTACGTCGGCGGCGGCGAGGCGGCCCGGAGTGTGCCCCGTCTGGTACGCATGGAGAAGCAGCTGAGAAGCTGCCACGTCGCCTCAGGGTCTGAGAACAAGGGTTCCGTGAACCGTTGAGGCCGCTAATACGGCCTATCGTC
>VHCZ01000372.1 GCA_016871535.1 Verrucomicrobiota bacterium | reverse complement strand
TCGGTTCGGCCAAAGAACGGACGACGCGAATGCCCACGAAGTCCGCCGAGGACAGCCACCAGATGCTCTTGGGGATTTGCGGATCGAGCGCATTCCACTCGGGCACATCGATCAGGCGCGCGGCGCTGCGCAGCTTCGCCACCGGCTCGGTGAAGGCGCCGCCCCGGGCGACACGCGGGTCATCTTCTCCTTCTTGCTCGCACCATTCCGCGAGATTGCCCACGATGTCGAACAACCCAAACCTGTTCGGAGCCTTTTTCCCGACCGGATGAGTCGTGTAATCGGAGTTGTCCGCAAACCAGCCATAAGACTCCGCGCGCGTGGCATCGTCGCCCCAGAAGAACGGTGTTTTGGTGCCCGCGCGGCAGGCATATTCCCACTCGGCCTCCGTGGGCAAGCGGAACTCCTGGCCCGTTCGCATGCTCATCCATTTGCAGAACTGCCGCGCGGCAAAGTGAGACATCCCCAGCGCGGGATGCCTGTTGTTGCCGTGTTCCCGGTAAAGCGACCCGTACGGCTTGGTGGGCCGCGAAAATCCATCGGCCTCGCCTTCGGGTTTCTCGAACTTGTCCCATTCGCCAAAAACATAGGGCAGGAATGCCTCCCACGTAATCTCATAGCGCCCCATCCAGAAGGGCTGGATGGTGACCGTTTTTTGCGGTGGGTCCGAAGCTTCGCGGCCCGCTTCATCTTCCGCGCTGCCGATCGTGATGGTTCCTCCAGGAATCGCCACCATTTCGACCGAGGCGTCCGTGGCGGGAATGCGCTGCACGTAATTCGTAAAATTCGCCGGGCTCGGTTTGATCGGATCCTCCGCGGCGGCGAGTTGGATCGCGCCGAAGGCCGAGAGAATCAGCGCGAACGATGGGACGGTGGGAACTCGCTTGTCAGGTCGGGTGCCGTTGGTCATACATCCACTCTCGTGCGGCAACGTATCGGCACCCGGACGAGTCGTGCTTCCCCTGCTCTGCCAAAGAGGAACCCTTTATTGAACTGCTTGAAGCGCCGCAGTTCTGCTGTTACCTATTCGGCTCTTTGTGATGGCTCCGACAGCGAACCAATCCCCGGCCCGCTTGGCGCGCGCGCAGATTTTTCGCGTGCGCGGCCTGACCAAAATTTACGGTTCCGGGACGACCGAAGTCCACGCGCTGGCCGGAGTGGATCTCGATCTTTACGAAGGCGAGTTGGTCGTGTTGCTCGGACCCTCGGGCAGCGGCAAGACTACGCTCTTGAACAATCTGGGCGGGCTGGACGTGCCGACCACCGGTGAACTCTGGTATCGGGACACCGATCTGACGGCGGCGGACGAAGACCGGCTCACGCGCTTCCGGCGGGAATCCGTCGGCTTCGTGTTCCAATTCTACAACCTCATCCCCAGCCTGACCGCGCGAGAGAACGTGGCGTTGATCACGGAGATTGCCCGCGCTCCCATGCCCGCGGAAACTGCGCTGGAGCTGGTGAATCTCGGCGCGCGCCTGGACCACTTCCCGGCTCAACTGTCCGGCGGCGAACAACAGCGCGTGGCGATCGCCCGCGCCATCGCCAAGCAACCGGAAGTTTTGCTTTGCGACGAACCCACCGGCGCGTTGGACGTGCGCACCGGCATCGTGGTGCTGGAAGCCATTCAGCGCGTCAATCGCGAACTGGGCACGTTGACGGTGATCATCACCCACAATGCCGTGATGGCGGAAATGGCCGACCGCGTGATCCACTTCTCCGACGGCCGCGTCCATCACGTGCGCGAGAACGCCGCCCGCGCGCCGGCCAGCAGTTTGAACTGGTGAAACGGCGATGATCTCTCATCTCGACCGCAAGCTCTGGCGCGACTTGAGCCACATGAAAGGCCAGGCCGTCGCCGTGGCGCTGGTCATGGCGTGCGGCCTCGCCATGATGATCATGTCGCGCAGTTTGATTCAGTCTTTGGAGACTACGCGCCGCGAATACTACGAACTGCACCGATTCGCAGACGTCTTCGCGCACTTGAAACGCGCGCCCAATTCCATCGCCGAGCGCGCTGCGGCCATTCCGGGCGTGGCCGCGGTGCAGGCGGGTTTGTCCGTCCAGGTCACGCTGGACATTCCCGGTCTAAATGAACCGGCGAGCGGGATGGTTCGCTCAATGCCCGACTTCGGAAAGCCGGAGTTGAATCGCCTTTATCTCCGCACGGGCCGGTGGCTGGCCGAAGGAGGGCGCGGCGAAGTGCTGGTGGGCGAAGCATTCGCTCAAGCCAACGGCCTTCAGCCCGGCGACCGGATCGCCCTGCTGCTCAATGGCCGCCGCCAAGAACTCCGCGTCGCCGGCCTCGTGCTTTCGCCCGAGCTTATCTTCGAGTCGCGCCCCGGGGCGGCGCTGCCGGACAACCGCACTTACGGATTTTTCTGGATGCCGTATTCGGAATTGGCTGCCGCCTATGATTTGGACGGCGCGTTCAATTATCTGGCGCTCACGCTGGCGCCCGGCGCGGCGGAACGCGCGGTGATCGACGCGCTCGACCGGATGCTCGCGCCGTACGGCGGCCGCAGCAGCTATGGGCGCGCGGATCATCCCTCGCACATTCGCGTCTCGGACGAAATCCGCGTGTTGCACATTCTGTCCATCGGGTTCCCGACCGTGTTTCTGAGCGTGGCGGCCTTCATGACCAATTCCGTGTTGTCGCGGCTTCTGAACCTGCAGCGGGAACAAATCGCGATCCTCAAGGCCTTTGGATACGCGAACCGGCAGATCGTGCTGCACTACCTGAAGTTCGCCTTTGTCATGGTGGCCGGCGGCACGGTCCTGGGCGGCTTGGGCGGAATTGTTCTGGGCCGGCGCATTGTCGAAATGTACCACATGTTTTTCCGGTTTCCGGATCTGACGTTTCGCCTGGATCGATCCGCGCTGGTGATGGCCCTGGCCGTCAGCGCCGGGGCGGCCGTAGTAGGAGTCTTCACGGCGGTGCGGCGCGCGGCGCGCTTGCCGCCGGCCGAAGCGATGCGCCCGGAGCCGCCGGCGAATTACCGGCCCGCGCTCATCGAACGGACCGGCATCGCGCATTTCCTGTCCCACACCTTTCGCATCGCGGTCCGCAATCTGGAGCGCAAACCCATGCAAGCGCTCTTCACCGTCGCGGGGTTGGCGCTCGCCACCGGCATTTTGATCGTGCCCAATTGTTTTCGCGACGGCGTCGCCGCGGTGCTCGATTTTCAATGGGACGTGGTGCAACGCGCGGAAATCGCGATCGGTCTGGTGGAGCCCGACAGCGCGAAGGTGCGGCACGTTTTGCGACAACTCCCTGGCACGCTCGTGGTGGAGCCGTTTCGGCGGGCGGCGGTACGCATTCATTTCGGGCACCGGCGCCGGCAGTTGATGATCCAGGGTTTGCCCAACGGCGGGCAACACGACCGCGTGATCGACGCCGCCACGCGGCAGATCGAATTGTCGCCCGACGGTCTGGTGGTTTCGGCGAAACTCGCGGAAGCGCTGGGCGCGAAAGTTGGGGATACCCTGGTGGTCGAAACTCTCGAAGGCAAGCGTCTGCTGCGGGCCGTGCCGTTGCTGGGCCTGGCAGAAGATTTTGCCGGCGTGGCCGCGTACATAGAATTGGGCGGTCTGAATCGTCTGATCGGGGAAGGCGATGTGATCAACGGCGCGACGTTTACAATTGATCCCGCGCGCCGGAGCGATTTTCTTCGGGCTTTGAAGGACGTGCCGCGGGTCGGCTGGGTGGGCGTCAAGGAATCCATGCGCGCCAATTTCCGGCAAACGACCGCCGCCAGCATCAACCTGATTCAAAGCATTTATCTCACCTTCGCGACGGTCGTGGCGTTTGGCGTGGTCTATAACAACGCGCGCATTTCGCTCGCGGAACGCGCGCGTGAATTGGCTACGCTTCGGGTCGTAGGCTTCTCGCGCCGCGAAGTCGGTGGAGTTCTGATCACCGAGCTGGTCATTCTCGCGGTCATGGCAGTGCCGCTGGGATTGCTGCTCGGCACCGGTTTTGCCACGGTCATTTTGAAAGCCGTGAATACGGAGACCGTTCGATTGCCGCTGGTTTTCACAGCGGGGAACTACTCGTTCGCGATGCTCGTGGTCACGATTGCTTCGAGCTTGTCGGCGTTGTTCGTGTTGCGCAGGCTCAATCAACTTAATCTGGTGAGCGTGCTGAAAGCGCCAGAATGAAATCCACTATGCTCTTACTCCTAATCGTAATCGTAATCTTAATCGTCGAGAGCTTCCTTGGTTTCAGAACCATGCGCTCGGCCCATGAACCATTCGGAATCTCCGTCACCCGTCCTACGGACACCCTCTCCCCCACTGGGGGAGAGGGAAGGGGTGAGCGGGCACAGTTCACGGGAAGCTCCCACGGCCTTCGAGCCGTGCACATGGCCCATGAACCTGAGATTGTGCGGACCGCAGCCTTCAGGCTGCTTCCGCGCACTCTTCGGAGTCCAGCGCTGAAGCGGCCTAAAGGCCACGGTCCGGAGGAAAGATTCATGGGAAGCTGCCATGGCCGCGGAGCCATGCACTTGGTCCTTGAACCGATCGCCGGTAGGGCGAGTCCGTCCCGGCGAGCCGCTCGACGAGCTTTGAGCACGTCTGGATCGGCTCGCTGGGGACAGGCTCGCCCTACCGTCCGGTTCATCGGAAGGGAATAGGCCTAGGTCACAATGAATCCCAGTTTCTCCGAAAACTCGGCGGTCA
>VHCZ01000371.1 GCA_016871535.1 Verrucomicrobiota bacterium | reverse complement strand
GCGATTTCGCTTTCTGGCTTCGTTTCTCCTCAGTCGCAGAGCCCTGGCTATGCTCCTTCGTCGTGCCTCGCCAGAAAGCGAAATCGCCTCCAGCAAAACCGGAATTTATTTTTGCACAGACCCTTAGATGGCGCGACCGGCAGACCGGCAAGTCTGCCCTACCGTTTGGGGGTGCTGCGGACAGACCAGGCGAGGCTGACATGCTCAGAAGTTAAGAACGGTCCGCGCAGTTGTCACCATCGAAAGCATTTCGCGGCGGCGATATTGGCGGCAAAGCGGAAAAGCAACAGGACGCCCATCGCGCCTTTCGCTCCGGCAAAACCGCCGCCGAAGGTGATGAGTTGATGCAGCGCGTCCATGGCCCAACCGGTCGGCACCAGATGCGCGAGCACCTTGATGAAGTCCGGCACGATTTCCAGCGGCCACCAGCATCCTCCCAGCGCCGCCATCGGCAAGCTGACGAGCAGGCAGACGCCGACTACTTTTTCCTCCGCCGTCACGACTGATCCGACCAGCACGCCGAGCGACGCCGCGACCCAGGCAAAAATCAGCAACGTCAACAGCAACACCAGCAGATGCTCTCCCAAATTCACCTGAAGAACGAATTGACCGACTAGCAACATGACCGCGATTTGAACCCACCCCAGCAGAATCAAGCCATAAACTTTGCCCACGATCAGCGTTCCGCGGTTCACGGGATGAACCATCAACCGTGGCAAAACGCCATAGCGCCGTTCCGTGGCCACGGTCGTGCCGCCAAAGATCATCAGATTCATAAGGACGTACATGACCACGTTTCCCGGCAAAGACAGATTGAAGCCGACGGGCATGGGCTTGCGCCCGGCGAACCGGGATTCGAGCCGCACCGGATTCTCGCGGGCGTTCAAAGCGCGCAAGCCTTCCTCCGTCGGCGCTTTCCCGGCAGTCGATACGGCGTGTTCGACCAGGTAGGCGTTGATGGCCACGAGCGCGCGCAAAACCCGGAGTTCGACGAGCGCCGCAGCCTCGTTCCCGCCGCCCTCGACTGTGATGAACTCAACGTTGACCCGTTGCTTGTTGAGCACGCGCTGGGTGAAATCAGCCGGAATGCGAATGCCGCGTTTGGCGTCGTCGCGATTGGTCGAAGCCACGACCCTCAAACCTTGCTGACCCAGCGCCTCCAGGAAACTCCGGCTCAGGAACCCTTCATCCCGGTTCTCGATGAAAATCGCCGGACGCGGGCTGTTCGGTCCGCCCGGACCGCGCACGGCGAAGCCCATGAAATAGGTGAAGGCGATCGGCATGACGAGAAGCCATACCCAGGACGCCCGATGCCGGAAGAACAATCGAAGGTCGTTGTGGCCGATAGTCAGCGCTTGCTTCATCCGCGTTCCCCTAGTGCTGTGACACGGAATTATCGTTACATCCGTTGCGCCGCATTTGGCCTGGGGCCAGGCGCGACGAAGGAGCATGGCCGCCAGCGCTCTGTGACTGAGGAGCAACGACGCCCCAGGCCAAACGCGACGCAACCCTTAGGGCGGCAGTCCTTTTTCGCGTGGACTTCGTTGCTCGCTCCTTACGGACTGCTGGCGGGTATGCTCGTCGCTCGCGCCTCGTCCACGCGAAAAAATCCTTGCCGCGGAGGTGACGATAATTCCGTGTCACAGCACTCGTTCAAGCCGTCGCTGGAAACGCCAGGCGGCAACGGCGATCAAGGCCAACCCAAGCATTCCAAGTTTCAAGCACGCGTTCATCCAAACAGAATCCCCAGGACCGAACTGCAACGCGCGCACGGCCTCGACAAACCAGTTCGTGGGCATGAGCGGCGTGATCTGGTCGCGGAGAAACGCCGGGAGTTGCTCTGACGGGAACATGCAGCCGCCCGCCAGGCTCAGCATCATCGTGAATACGGCATTGAGAAAGTCAGCCGTGCGCTCGCTGCCGGCGAAGGCTGCGACCAGGGCCATCAAGCCGGCGCCGAACGCAGCATAAGCCAGGACGGCTAACACGATCTTCAAAGGGTGCTCCCACCGGATTTGAAAAATCAGCGCCCCGCCGGCAAACAGAATCGCCGCGCTGATGAGCAAAATCGCCACGGCCAGGAGGACTTTCGAGGCAACGAATGAACAGGCGGGAGTGCAAGGTTCGAAAACGCTCGAAGGTCCGGAACCGCAACTCCCGGTAAAGGTCGCGCACCGCGTTGTCCGCCAGAAACAGCAGAAACATCGCGGCCATGCCCGGCAGCAAATACGCGAATAAGTTCCAGGCTGGCCCGCGCGCGCTCTCCTCGGCGCGCTTCTCCGGCACATATCCAATCAAGGGCGGGAACAAGTAGGCTCTCGCCGCCTGAATCTTGTCGCCCGCGCGGGAAACCAGATCGCTGACGGTGCGGAAATCCGGTCCGCCGGGACGTTCCAGCGCGGTGCGCCATTCGGGAAACTCGGCCTGGAAATTGCGAGAGACCGCGTTTAGAGCCGTCACGACCGTGGCAAGAAATTCTTCGACGATGGCGGGATAAAACGATTGCGCCGGATTCTTGATGAGTTCGAGTTTCACCGGTTGCTGGCCGCTCAGATAATCCTCAGTCAAACCTTTCGGAAGAATGACCACGGCGCTCAGACGATCTTCGGTGAGCTCGCGCAAGGCTTGTTCGCGCTTCAGGAAGAATGGCTCGATGTGCTGGCCCGCTTCGCGCTGATTGAGCGCGCCCCGAAGAAAGCCCGTCAGCGGCGAATCGTCTTCATCGACGATGGCCAGCTTGATGCGTCCGAGGCCGCCGCTTTCTCCGGAACGTCCGAAAGCCAGGCCAATCAAGCCGGTGATCAAGAGCGGCACAGCCAGATGAATCACCCAGGGCAGAGGATTTCGCCATGCGCGCAACAGGTCCTTGGCCAGAAGCAGCGCGATCATGTTATTCCCGGCAAGCGTTCAAGACGAGACGTAGGGAGTGAAATGAACCGATCCCCCTCACCCGTTCCCTCCCCCCAGTGGGGGAGAGGGTGTCCGCAGGACGGGTGAGGGGGAATCGTCTCATGATGAAAGGGGTTGGAACTATTCCCGGAGTTGCCGCCCGGTCAGTTGAAGGAACACGTCGTTCAAGCTGGGCCGTTTCAGCGTCACGTTCTCGATCCGCACGGGCAGCGCGAGCAATTGCTTCAAGCACGCTGCGGGATCACGTTCTTCTATCGCGGCCGCGACCAGTTGCTGATCGGATTTCTGGATCACGCGGAAGCGTTCGAGAAATCCGGGCCACTGTTCCGGCGAGGCGCTCTTGAGATCGCCTTCCACCACGAAAAGCTGATCGCCACCGAGACGCCGCTGGAGTTCGGCGAGGGTTCCTTCAGCCAGCAAGCGGCCATGATCAATGATCCCGATGCGCTGGCAGAGCGTCTCCGCCTCTTCCAGATAATGGGTCGTGTAAAGAATGGCGGTGCCGGACGAGGCCAGGCCGCGCACAAAATCGAGAATGTTCATCCGCGCTTGCGGATCGATGCCGACCGTGGGCTCATCCAACAGCAACAGGCGCGGGCGGTGCAGCAGGGCGCAGCCGAGATTGATGCGGCGCTTCATCCCGCCCGAATAGGTCTTGACGGCGTCCCCGGCGCGATCCGCGAGGGACAGGGCCTCAAGCACCTCGCCGGCGCGTTGACGCGACTCCCTGGCGGCCAACCCCGCGATGCGGCCCCAATACTCCAGGTTCTCGCGGCCCGTCAGTTCATCGTAAAGCGCGATCTCCTGCGGGACGACTCCCAGGATGCGGCGCGCATCTTGGGAATCGCTCCAGAAGTTCTTGCCTGCGATGAGGACCTCGCTGGCGTCGGGTTTGAGTAAGCCGCATGTCATCGAGATCGTGGTCGTTTTGCCCGCGCCGTTTGGGCCGAGAAGGCCGTAGATTTCGCCTTCGCGGACTGAAGAACAATCAAGTCGTCCAGGTGCCCGGCAACAACTTCGGTCTTCGCGAGGTCCTCGCCTGGGAGCGCTCGATAGGAAACGACACCGGTCTTGCGATTCAGGTACCACTCGCCTGGCGCATCCAGTCCGTCCGGGGCGTTCTCGATGTAATAACGTGCGTTGTTCTCTTTGTTTGACGGCCGCGGATCGGTCGAGAGCGTCGCGACGTGACTCGCTTCGTCCACCGAACGAATGAACATGCGAAAATCCGCCCAGGCTAACAAGGCGACAACTTCGACCATGTTCCTCGCCTAAATCTTCAAAACCATCCTTGCGATGCGGCCAGTTCGGGGCGTGCCAACGTCGCGGTTCAATAGATTTCGTATTGAATCGCGTCTATCGAAAATGCCACGCCCACCGGCTCAAGACTCGTTTTCAAAATCCTTAGGCGAGGATTTGGGTTCGACGTCTCCGGCGTCAGCCCACTCTTTCCGGATCTCGCCCGGCTTGAACTTCAGTTTGACCCTCTTGTCCTGCGGGCTGGGGCCTTCGATGCGGAAGAACCCTTCGTTCGGCGTCCGCGCGCGTTGCTTGCGCTGGCCATTCACGAAAAGCGTGCGGAAATACCACTTACCGTCGCGAACATCCGGAACATCGGTTTGCCAGAGGTCCGGCTTGCCTTCGACGCGCTTCCATCCCGTGAGCGAGCGCCCGCCGCTTAGAATCGGTTTTTCACTTTCGTAGGCGGCGATGATTAACGGCGCTTTCGCACTCGCGCCGGAATCCTCCGGGGTCAACTCAACCGGCGCGCTCAGCACGTGCGTTCCGCCACGGAGA
>VHCZ01000370.1 GCA_016871535.1 Verrucomicrobiota bacterium | reverse complement strand
CCGCCCCGCCCCGGAGGGCTGGGGCGATTTCGCTTTCTGGCTTCGTTTCTCCTCAGTCGCAGAGCCCTGGCTATGCTCCTTCGTCGTGCCTCGCCAGAAAGCGAAATCGCCTCCAGCAAAACCGGAAGTTATTTTTGCACAGACCCTAAGTGGTCCGTTTCATAAATACGCTCACGTTCGCGGCAAGGGATTTTTCGGCCAGACGAGGCGCGAGCGACGAGCATATCCCGAAGTGGATCTGTAAGGAGCAAGCAACGAAGTCTGGCGAAAAAGAACTGCCGCCCTTCGGGTTGCGCCGAATTTTGCCTGGGGCTGCGTTGCTCCTCGGTCACAGCCCCACTGGCGGGGGATGCTCGCTCGTCGCGCCTTGCCCCAGGCCAAATTGGGCGCAACGAACGTGAGCGTATTTATGAAATGGACCACTAAGGCTTGATTTGGGACGGAGTGGAATCCGTCCTTACCACTCCGAATGCGTGCGGAAACGGATGGCAGCTTTCCCGGTTGCACTCGGTTGACACATCAGACATGTCCGGCCATCGTTCCCACACAAAGCCAAAGAACCGTATGAAAATGAAAACTCAGGCGATCCTGTTTTTTTCCTTCGTGGTGTGGTCGAGCCTTGCGCTTTGCCCGGTGGCGGGCCGTGCGGACACAAATCAATTCGCAGCGCAGTGGCAAGGCGTGTCGAGCCGCGAGGAAATCCGGCCGGAGTTCATGATCAATCCAACTGGCGGACCTTCCCGTCGCGGGAGCCTAATCCTTCGCACCGACGGTCGGGAAGGCCTGGATGGCCATTGGGTAAGGACGTTTCCGGTTCAAGGCGGCGAGCATTACCATTTCCAGGCGCTGCGACGCGTCGAGAATGTGCCGGCGCCGACACAACGCTGCGTGCTGGCGCGCATTCTGTGGCGCGATGGCAAAGGCCAGCCCGTCCGCCACGATGAAACCGGCGCGAACAGCTATGCCCGAGGCGAACGCCCTGTGGCCGAACCGGAGTATCCGTCAGACCACGCCACGGACGCCAACGGCTGGACGGAGGTTGCCGATACGTACCGCGCCCCATCGAAAGCGACGCGCGCGATTGTGGAACTGCACCTGCGCTGGGCTTCAAGAGCGCAGGTAGAATGGAGCGACGTCAGTTTGACCAAGACCAGTCCGCCTCCCGAACGCAAAGTCCGGCTGGCCACCGTGCATTTCCGTCCCTCTGGCAAAAAGACAGCGCAAGAAAACTGCCGGTTGTTCGCGCCGCTGATCGAAGAGGCCGCGCGCCAAAAGGCCGACCTTGTGGTGTTGCCGGAGACGTTGACCGTTTGCGGTTCCGGCCTTTCTTACGCCGATGCCGCCGAACCGATCCCGGGTCCATCCACGGATTACTTCGCTCAGCTTGCCCGGCAGCATGGCCTTTATCTCGTCGTCGGACTGGTGGAGCGGGATCGACACTTGATTTACAACGTCGCCGTATTGATCGGTCCTGACGGCAAGGTCGCGGGCAAATACCGCAAGGTCGCCTTGCCGAGAACGGAGATCGAAGGCGGCATTACCCCGGGGCATGAATATCCAGTCTTCGAAACGCGCTTTGGCAAGGTCGGCATGATGGTGTGCTACGACGGTTTCTTCCCGGAGCCTGCGCGGCAGTTGAGCCTGCGCGGCGCGGAGATCATCGCGTTCCCCGTGTGGGGTTGCAATCCGCTCCTGGCTGCGGCTCGCGCGTGTGAGAATCACGTCTTTCTCATCAGCAGCACCTACACGGACGCGTCGAGCAACTGGATGATTTCCGCCGTTTACGATCGCGAAGGCAAGGTGCTCGCGCAGGCGAAGGAGTGGGGCACGGTCGCCGTCACGGAAGTCGATTTGAACAAGCGCTTGCGGTGGTCGAGTCTGGGGGACTTCCGCGCGGAGATCCCGCGGCATCGGCCAGCGTGGCCAGGGGAGAAGGACTGATCGGCAGCCAGATTTGGAGCGCGGCGATCACCGCTCAATCGGGCTGCTGACGCCAACGAAGCCTCTGTGAACAATCCTTTCCACCCGTGCGCGTCCGTAGTCAAAAATCTTCGTGTGCTACGTGAGCCACGTGCGGCAAGCTTGCCAAGCCCCGGCCTTCTCGCGATACTTGCGGTATGAAAACGGTCACGTTCGATGAGGCTCGCAATGATTTCGAAAGAGTATTTAAGTGGGCCGCGGGTGGCGAAACCGTGGTCATCCAGCGACAAGACCAGAGCGTGGCCCTCCAGGCTTTCCGAACCGCCAGCGATCCGGAAACCGCGCCGGCTGGATACTTTGCGAAAGATTATACACCCGAAGAAGCCGCTGAACTGAACTTGCTGGCCTCTCAGTCCCTCCACTTCCGGCTACCCTAAACCAATTCCCCATGCGGCAATGGGATGTCTATCTCTACGCATTCCAGCAGGAACAACCGCATCCTGTCGTCGTGCTATCGAACGACGAGATCTGCGCAAATCCGGACATCCAGTTTGTGAACGGCCTCCTGTGCTCATCACTGCGTCAAGATCGAGTCCTCAAGCGTCGCGAAGCATTTCTCGATCAGGGGGACGGATTGGATTGGAGAACCGCAGTGAGATGCGATTTTATCTACACGTTACACAAGCCGCTATTCGGCGAGCAGCGCGGGCGAGTGAGCGACGTGCGACAGATTGAACTGCTACGGAAGCTCCGATTCTGTTTTCGCTGGCCACTTGCTTGAAACAGGCGCCCTCCAATGGAAATCTGGGACTTGCATTGCCACCTCTCCGGTCTTCCGGGTCGCACGCCGGAAGAGCGGTTGGCCAAACTCCTGGAATACGCCGACCGCATGGGCATTGCCCGCCTGTGCGTGTACATGGGCATGGAATGGGCTTACGATCCCTCGCCGGAGAAACTTCGCCAGGACAACGACGCCGTGCTCCGGGCGATCAACCGATATCCGGATCGAGCGTTCGGCTTCGTCTATCTCAATCCAAAACACACCCAGGCCAGCCTCGATGAACTCAACCGTTGCGTGCGCGACGGGCCAATGGTCGGAGTGAAGCTCTGGGTCGCGATGCGATGCAACGCTCCGGAACTCGATCCGCTCATCGCACGCGCGGCCGAATTGAAGGCGGTAATTTTCCAACACACCTGGCTCAAGATCACGGGGAATCTTCCGGGTGAATCCACGCCCTTCGATCTGGTGGAACTGGCGAAACGCCACCCAAACGCCACCCTCATTTGCGGTCATTCCGGCGGCGATTGGGAACGGGGCTTGCGTGTCATTCGCCCACACAAGAATCTCTTTGCCGATCTTGCCGGAGGCGATCCGACCGCCGGCGTCACGGAAATGGCCGTGCGAGAACTCGGCGCGGACCGGGTGATCTACGGCTCGGATGTGGCCGGGCGGAGCTTCGCGTCGCAACTGGCCAAAGTGTACGGCGCGAACATTGCGGACTCCGCCAGGCGGCTTATCTTCGGCCAGAATCTGAAGCGCCTGTTGCAACCCATCTTGCGACAAAAAGGAATCCGGGTGTGAATTACCAATCGCCACGCCGACGCCAAGCGGCGCGAATAGGAGCGCGGACAGCCGTGTCCGCGCAACCGACTTTTGGAAAGCGAGACACGATGACGTGCGAACAAGGCTGTTCGCGCTCCGGTGCGGCGCTCAGCCGGCGCACCTTTCTGGCCAGTGCCGTGGCCGGGACCGCATTGGGAATGCTCGATCCCATGGCACACGCCGTGGGCTTCTCCAGGCAAGGAAAGGCCGGGGCGATTGATGTCAATGTTTCTCTCAGCCGTTGGCCGATGCGCCGCGTGCCTTGCGATGTCACGCCCGAACTGGTTGCGAAACTAAGACGTCAGGGCGTGACTGAAGCCTGGGCCGGCAGCTTCGATGGTCTGGTGCACAAGGATCTTGCCGGCGTGAATGCACGGCTTGCCGAGGGATGCCGCCGGCAAGGACGCGGGTTGCTGAAGGCGTTCGGGTCTGTTAATCCAACACTGCCTGACTGGGAGGAGGAATTGCGCCGCTGCGCCGAGGTGCATCGCATGCCCGGCATACGGCTTCATCCGAATTACCACGGCTACAAATTGGACGACCCGGCATTCGCGCGATTGCTGACGCGGGCGTCGGAGCGCCGGATGATCCTGCAAATCGCGGTGATCATGGAGGACGAGCGGATGATGCATCCGTTGTTGCGCGTGCCTCCGGTGGACGTTCGACCGCTGACGCGCCTGGTCAAAGAGATCCCTTCCCTTCGCCTCGTCTTGCTGAACGCGCTCGGCGTGGTTCGCGGTCCGGCGCTGGCGGAGTTGCTCGCGGCCGGGAACATCTGCGTCGAGATTTCGATGCTCGAAGGCGTCGCGGGAATCGAGAAACTTCTGCAACAGGTGCCGCTTGAACGGGTGCTCTTTGGATCCCACGCGCCGCTTTTCTATTTTGAGTCGGCTCTGCTCAAATTGAGAGAGTCCCCGTTAAGCCAGGCCCAGCTTGATGCGATTCGGTTCGGCAATGCCAGGCTTTTGCTGAGAGCCTGACACTGCCGCCGACAAGAAAGGTAGGGCAGACATGCCAGTCTGCTGATCTTTGTCGCCGTCTGAGAGCGTGTCCGAAAATTCCGCGGGGTCTTGTTTTCACGCCAAAGGCCGGATGGCGAGGCGCGACGAAGGAGAATATCCTCCCTGGATCTTCGACTGAGGAGCAACGAAGCCAGGCGGCCTTTGGCGCGAAAACCCTCCGGGCGGCGGGTCTTTTGTCCGTGGC
>VHCZ01000369.1 GCA_016871535.1 Verrucomicrobiota bacterium | reverse complement strand
TGTGTCAGCGCGCCAGGCCAAACAGCCGGGGCCAGCTTCTGGCTCGGATCTGAAAGAGACCACCACCGGTCTTGATGTGTCGGGCGCCGACAGAGAAAACGCCACGAAGAAGATTTGGGAGGACATCAAGCGGAGGAAGAAACGGGACCGTGGTGAACAGGCGTGAGCCATCCGTGCCTGCGCGCAGGCGCGGCTCTTCTTCGCTGCTTGAAACGCCGTTCTACGCTGATAGATTTCTGCCATCTTGCGCCGAGCCAAACCTCCCTCCCTGGCGGAGTTACGGACGCTGTTTCAGCCGTTTTGCCAAAAGCATCGAATTCGCAGGCTGGACATCTTTGGCTCAGCAGCCCACGCGACGGAAACCACGAACAGTGACATCGACATGCTCGTGACCACCGACGAATCGACGCCCCCTTCTACGGCGGAGTTGCTCGATATGGCCGGTGAGGCGGAGGAGTTGGTGGGTGTCCCCGTGGATTTTGTCCTGCGCCACTCTTTGGAAAAGTCGCCCAACCGCTACGCCAGGGAGCATATCCTGGCCACGGCCGTCTGTGTTTATGGAAGCTGACCAACTCGGGCGGCTTAACGACATCCTCAATGCGTGCCGACTGATCGCTTCTTACGTCAAGGACACTAGCGAAGAAGAGTTCGCAGCGAACACCGAAAAGCAGGACGCCATTGTGCGCCGCCTGGAAATCATCGGCGAAGCGACGGTTCATCTCAGCGAGACTACGCGCCTATTCCTGGACTGCCTTTCCGCAAGATGCGCGGCATGCGCAACGTGGTAGCGCACGACTACACCAATGTGGATTTGAGAATCGTGTGGGATGTTGCCACCCTTCATGTGCCAGAAGTTTGTGCGGTGCTCGAAAAGTTTTTCGCAGATCAAACCGGGACAACGAACACACCGCCGAAATGAAGGTTGCTGGGGGTTTGTCGGCGGGGGCACTATGAAGTTGATCGTCGAGCGCAGGACGTGAACGTCCCAGAGAAGTTCGATTCAGCAAAGTTGGTATCGAGAGTTCCACTTCCCAAAACGGAGGGAATAGGATCAAAGGAAACGCTGGCAAAACGCCGATTTGTGGGCGTTTTTTGCTGTTGTTACTTCCCAAAAAACTTCCCACTGGCGTGCCTGAGATTTACTTCCCAGTGATTAACTGATTGAAAATGTGAGAGTTGCAGAAGTTGGAGCGGGTGAAGGGAATCGAACCCTCGATCCCACCCGCCTTGAAGTGATAAGACCCCTGTAAATATTGATCTCGGCGACATTGCTTGACATGGGCGTTGTTATGACTATGCCATGACTCGTCATGGCCAGCCTTCACAAGGACCCGCGCGGGAAGTCGCCTTTCTGATATTGTGCCTTCACTTTGCCGGACGGTCAGCGGACGTTTCGCAGCACCAAACTCACTGACCGCAAGAAGGCTTGGGAAGTGTGTCTGCAATGGGAGAAATCAGCGGAGCAGGGACGCGGCGGCAGTTTCACCGAAGCTCAAGCCCGGAAGGTCCTGAACACAATCCTCGAAAGCACCGGTCAAGCGCCGATGCACAACGAGACGATTCAGGATTACTTCTCGAATTGGCAGAACGCAAAGGAACTCGCCAAGAAACCGCGCACGGCAGAGCGCTACGGCATCGTGGTTGAGAGGTTTCTGGCAAGCCTGGGGCCACGGGCGAAGAATCCGCTGGCCGCTCTGACCGTTCGCGACTTGGAGAGCTTTCGCAACGATTCAATGGCGCAAGGCAAAGCGCCCAAGACCGTCGCGGTGGAAATCAAGGTTCTCCGCACCGTGTTGAACGTGGCGCGGCGACAAGGGACGATGCTCACCAATCCCGCTGAGGCGGTGGAATTGCCCAAGGTGGTCTCACACACCCGTGACGTGTTCAGTCCGGCCCAAGTCCAATTGCTCTTGGCTACGGCGGACGATGAATGGAAAACGGCCATCCTACTCGGATACTACCTGGGCGCTCGCCTTACCGACGTAACCAACCTGACTTGGGAGAACGTGGACTTGGCAGGCGGAGTCATCACCTACGAGCAACGCAAGACCGGCAAAGGAGTCACCAGTCCGATTCACCCCGACTTGGAAGCGCTTTTGGCCGAGTTGGCGGGTGACAATCCGCGCGCGTATCTCTGCCCGACGCTCCAACGGCGCAGGGTAGGCGGGCGCTCCGGCCTTTCGCAGATGTTCACTCGCATCATGCGCGACGCGGGGATTGACCAGCAGCAAGTCAAAGGCAAGGGCAAGCAGGGCCGGACGTTCTCGAAACTTTCCTTCCACAGCTTGTGCGCCACACGTTCACGAGCGCGCTCGCAAACGCGGGAATACCGGCGGAAATCCGGCAGAAACTCACCGGCCATGCAGACGCGGCGATGCATCAAAAATACACGCATCTCGAATTGCTGCCGCTCAAGCAGGCGATTGCCACGTTGCCGAGTGTGCTGGCAAATTGACGCGCGCACGAAAAAGAATTCTTTGCTCGCGACCAATCGGTAGAACCGGGCCGCGTCCCCTCTTTTCGGGGGGGAGCCTTTTCTTGATAGATGTCTCACGAGAATTTCCCGCCGTGAACAAGGCTTGCCTTCTATGACGCCGAACGTTATGGTTGTCGCAGATGATACGCAGCTTCGCCTGCCCGGAAACCGAGCGGCTGTTCAACGATGAAGCGTCGCGGCGGTTGCCGACACAGATTCAGCAAGTGGCGCGGCGGAAATTGTTGTTGTTGCACCAGGCGCGGCGGTTGGACGACTTGCGCGCTCCGCCGGGCAACCGGCTGGAAGCCTTGAAGGGTGATCGGTCGGGCCAGCACAGCATCCGGATCAATGACCAATGGCGTCTTTGCTTCCGCTGGCAGGGAGAGGATGCGTTTGACGTGGAAATTGTGGATTACCATTGACGGAAAATGAAAACGAATAAACTGGCTCCGATCCATCCGGGCGAGATTCTTCGGGAAGAGTTTATGAAGCCGCTGAACCTGTCGCAGAATGCGCTGGCCCGTGCGCTCCGTGTTGCACCCCGCCGCATCAATGAAATCGTGCAGGAGAACCGCGCCATCTCCGCGGACACCGCGTTGCGGCTCGCCCGGTTCTTTGGCACCACGGCGGAAATGTGGTCAGGCTTGCAGGCGGACTATGACCTGCGGCTGGCCCGTTACGAGAAGCAGCGGCAAATCGAGCGCGATGTGGAACCGCTGGCAACGATGCAACCGGCAGCACCGTAAACAATGAAACAACTGTCTGAAGTACACGCTGCCTTCCATTTGGAAGACCTATGAATCCGAGACTGCTGGCGAGGTTTCTCTTGATCTCCATGCAATCCATGCGGATCAGCGCCCAGACGGTTGGTTTGCTACCTCAAGACTTTTTCGAAATCCGGAGGAATAAATCCTTAGAGCGTGTCCGAAAATGTGGGGCAGACATCTTGTCTGCCCCACATTTTCGGACACGCTCTTAGACGCGATTAGGTCTGAAGCCGCGCAAGGTGATCGAAGATCTCAGCGGGAACTCGGAGTCCATTACCTGAAAGAAAAGCGATCAGCGGATGGAGTGAAGTGGATCGAAAAGGCTGCAGAGCAAGGAGAGTTAGGCTCGCAGCTCTTGCTTGGAATGTTGCACATGCAAGGAGTAATCGGCGTTCCAAAAGATGAATCTGTGTCCGCGCAATGGATTTGAAAAGCCGCCGACCAAGACAATGCGTCTGCACAGTATTTCTTGGCCGTGATGTACAGCGAAGGAATCGGAGTGCCGTCCGATCAAGTCCTTGCTCGACATTGGTTTGACAAAGCGGCGGCTCATGCGGAGGGCGAAACTCAATACACGGTTGCGACGGCATTCGATAACGGATGGGTTGTTCCAAAAGACCAGAACGAGGCTGCCAGAAGGTTTCACTTGGCAGCCGAGGAAGGAAGCACCGACGCGCAATACCGACTTGGTCAAATGTACCATGAGGGGCGCGGCGTGGAGGAGAACCAACGTCTTTCACTTGAATGCTTTCGTAAATCGGGCGAACAGGGAAACCCCGGAGCGCAATTCGTCTTGGGCGAGCTGTATGCCGAAGGAGAAAGCGTCCCAAAGAATTACGCAGAGGCGGCGCAATGGTACAGAAAGGCTGCAGAGCAAGGCGGGCAACTGGCTCAGCAAAAGCTGGGATCGATGTATTCCCAAGGCGAAGGAGTGCCCTTGGATTTGGTTGAAGCTTATAGATGGGGTAAGCCTCGCCGCTGTTTCGCCGACCAAGCTTGACCGAACATTCACCCAACTTTTGGAGTCATTCGGCGGCGAAACTGCGGCCTCGAAACGAGACAAACTCGAAAAGAAGATGAAGCCTGAGCAAGTGGCCGAGGGACAGCGTCGAGCCGCAGCATTCGTTCCACAGAGAGCAGGTAATTCGTCCAAACAAATTTTGGAGTCAACAATTTCGAAGTGAAGCGGCAGCAGACTCGAATTCAAAGCTGGTCGGAGAAAACGGCTGATAAACTTCACTCTCGGCGCTGGTAAATTAGTCATATTTCTCAACTGGAACAATGCGAAGGAAAGCCCTGGACCCCAAAATTTGGACCCGTAGTTAAGCTTGTCTTTTCGAGGTCTGCTCGATGTGAGAGAGAGCAGATCGATGAAGCGAAAACGCAAACAATACAACGGCGCTTTCAAGGCCAAAGTCGGCTTGGAAGCGGTAATGGGAGTCAAAACGGTGGCGCAGTTGGCGCGGGAGTATGAGGTGCATCCGATGCTGGTCAGCCAGTGGAAAAGGACGATTCGGGATCGGTTGCACGAGCTGTTCGAAAAGC
>VHCZ01000368.1 GCA_016871535.1 Verrucomicrobiota bacterium | reverse complement strand
CCACGCCCGTCGAGCGGCTCGTTGAGGACAACTCGCCCTACCGCTGATCGGTTCAAGGGACGAGTGCATGGTTCTGGAATCAAGGAAGCTTCCCACGGTAGGGCGAGCCTGTCCCCAGCGAGCCGAGTCAGACGTATTCCACGCCTGTCGAGCGGCGTGTTGAGGACAACTCGCCCTACCGCTGATCGGTTCAAGGGACGAGTGCATGGTTCTGGAATCAAGGAAGCTTCCCATGGTAGGGCGAGCCTGTCCCCGGCGAGCTGAGCCGGACGTATTCCACGCCTGTCGAGCGGCTCGTTGAGGACAACTCGCCCTACCTGTTCATGGCAAAAAAAAGAGGACCGGGCTTTCGCCCGGTCCTCTGTGAGAATGCTCCAGAGCCTTTACTGTTTGGCTCGGTAGAATTTCCCGGCCCCGGAGAACGTGATACTCGCCGGGCTGCTCGCTCCAGCGACATCAGCCCAAGGTCCGGTCACGGAATCCGCAGCCTGCAGAGTGCCCGTGAAGGTCAGCCTGAGTCCGGTCGCAGTGCGCTCGAAAGCGAGCTTCGATCCTGGAGGCGGGGTCGTCGTGCCGAAGTCGCGGTAATTCCTGAACTTCGCCAGCACGCCGTGGTTCAGGCCGTCCTTTGTGCCGTTGTTGAGTAGTTCGGGCGCCAGGAATGGACCCACGAAGAGCGTGGGCGCGAGATTGGCAAACTCGCGTCTCGTCATCTGGTTCCAAACCTTCCCATCGAGGCTGCGGAATGTGATCAGGAAGTTGCCCTCCCGCTTCAACCGCATCCACACGTTGGGATAGTTCATCGGTCCGAAACCGCCGTCCGCGCTCTGCATTTGATTGCCGAAGTTGCGGCTATAGGTGTCTTCCGCACGCCAATGATTTTCGTAGCCGTTGTTCGCCACGCCAGCGTCCCAGCGGATCGTTGGGTTTGCGTGAACCGTCTGGAACCGGCTGAACAGTTGCGCCTTCGGGACGCAATAGGTGCCATCCGTCTCGAGCGCCTGGGTGCAGGCGCCGCGATCAGGTCGATTCTTGCCTTCGTCCAGCGCTTCGCGGGCCATCAAGCCGCAACGCGACCATTGGCTGCTCGGATCTTGATATTCCAACTGGGCGATCTTGTCGAAGTCTCCCGTGATTGGCTCGTTCACGAAAGTTGCTTCGTCGTAGTCGGACCAGAAGGCCACTCCGCTGCTGATGATGTCGAATCCTTGATCGCCGACGCGGACCGCGTCGTTCGCGAATCCGGATTCGTTAGCGCCGACGATGGTGTAGGTCTTCGCAGCTTCGGCGGTGAATGGGACTTCAATCGGAGAGGTGATCGTGTTTCCTTTGACGTCTTTGACGCCCTTAACGCTGACCTTGTACGGCTGGCCAGCAGTCAGGCCTGAAACGATCAGTTTGACGCCCGAATACTCGACGGGCTTGACCGGAAGATCGGGCGAGAACCCGGCCAGAGAGCGAGTCACGACTTCGACCTTCTCGATCTTGCCCGCGCTGATGGTGTAGTTGGCTGCAGCGCCCACGGAAGCAGCATCTACCGGTTCATCGAACCCGATGCCGATTTCCTGGTTGTTGCCCTTCTTCAAGGCGCCGGCGAACGGAACAGGCGGCGTTGTGTCACCCGTGACAGTCAACGTTGCTTCGCTGCTGGTGGCCACTGCCCCGGGGATCGAGACAATCACTTTCAGCTTAGCTCCGTTGTCCGCTGGTGTCACCGGTCCAAACGAGACTGACTTCGATGTGCCGCCGGAAAGGTTCACACCGTTTTTCTGCCATTGAAACGCCACCGGACCGTGCGTTGAGGTGTACTCCACGGTGAAGGTCGCAAGCTTTCCTTCTTGAGCCGTAGCGTTGGCCGGCTGCGTGGTGATCGCCACACTGCCTTTGGAGGGCATTTCGTAGGACAAGAATCCGGGCGCGATTGGCGCAAGCGCGCCAGCAGCCGTCTTGTCGCCGACTTTCCGCCACGCGACCTGGCAAAAGTCACCGCCGCCGCCTTCTTTGTAGAGCGCCTGGATCAGATAACGCCGCCCGGCTGTCAATTGGATCGGAGCCGACGTTTCGGCCGCGCCAGATTCCTCGAAGGCGCCGCAACAGCCCGTTTCTTCCGCCACGGGCGCGAGATTGGCTTCTTTGTCATCCGTGCTGACGAACAACTGAGAAGCATCATCGCTGCGGATGAAAAACTCATATTGCCCCGACTCAACAGGTGTCACCCATGCCGTGATCCGTGCGCCGTAAGCCTCAAGGCTGTCGCTTGGAAGAGCGCTGCGGCTGTTGAACCCGGCCAGATAAACGACTTCATCCGGGGAAGCCGGGTACTTCGGGCTGTCCAAAAGATTCTGGACCGGGTTTCCAGAAATCTCTTTGTAAATCTCCATCTTGGCAAAACCAGGCACGACAATCGGCGGACCCAGTTTGAGCACCGTGAGCGTCGCGTCCTTGCTGGTGACGGATTGCCCGCCCGCAGAGACGACGACGCTGATCTTGGCGTTGTTGTCTGCTGCCACGAGCTTTGCGCTGGTGTAGGTCGCGGAGGTGGCTCCGGCGATAGCGGCTCCATTCTTGCGCCATTGATAAGTGATCGGCGCGTCTGGACCGAGGCTGTTGTGGCTGACGCTGAACGCGGCCGTCTGCCCCTCATCGCGCAGGGTGCTCGCCGGATCGACAGTGATCTTGAGCGTGGTATCCGCCACGGAAGAGAGGAATTCGCTGCCGATGGGCAACGCGCCGGCTTCCGGGTCCGGATCGCCCTTCTTGATCCAGGTCACTGCGACGTTGTCGCCGCCAAGGCCCTCGCTATGGATCGCTTCGACGAAATAGCGTTTGCCCGCTTCAAGGCGGATGGGATTAGATCGGTTATCGCATTGGACGCCGCCGTTATCGGGGCAAGCGGGCCGCCGCGAAGTCGCCACCCAGGCGCGCACGCCGTTCCATTGCGGCTCGTTGGCGATCAGCTTCTTGTTGGCCTCGGTTTCGTCCGTGCTGAGCCACAGCTCAGCCGGATCGTCCGCAGCAACGAAGAAGATGTACTCGGCCGTTTGCTTGGGAGTCAGCCAGCCCCAAAGGCGATCGCCGTAGTTATCATAAACGTTCCCGGGAGGTGGCGTTCCATCGTCCGCTCCGGGCGGGAACTCGAAGTATTTAAGGAACCGGACTTCGGTAGGGTTGTTGGGGAATCGCGGATCGGCTTTCGTTCCAGCGACGGAATTAGCCGCGGTTTTGTTGAAGAAGATGTCTGCCCTCAAGTAACCATTAACAGCCTTTTGCTGCGCGTAAGAGCTAACTGAGGCCAGCCCGGCTACAGCAAAAAGGAGAGCAAACGCTTTGCACGGTGTTCTTGGCATAGTCTGTTATTCTGAGTTTGTGAAACTCGCGAAAGTCGTCTGAGGGGAATCAGCCCGGACACTCATCCGTACTGCCCTCTTCCGCGTGCACACAGCCTTAGACGATTCTCTCGAGCACTGTTCGTTCGGGAACTCGGCAGACTTCACCATATATTTGGCCTGGCTCGCAACAAAAAAGCACTTGAGAACGTTGGGAACACGCGGTTTGGCTCCTGACCACGGCTGATTCAAGAAGGAGCGCGGGCAGCCTGCCCGCGAGAGGTTTTTCTGTCCAGATCCTCGGAAACGGGCGGGCAGGTTGCCCGCGCTCCTTTCGCCGATTCTTGAATCAGGCGTGGGCCGCCGATTCTCCCCAGACATTCTGAGTTGAAACATGCGATTCTGGCGTCATATTTGGCCGCCACGATGAAACCGGACAAACGGAAACGCCCTCCCCATTCGGGAAAACCTCCCTCGCGTTCGGATTCCAGGTTAACTCCTTCGACTCCCCCGAAATCAAACGCCGCCAAAATCGGGCTGGTTTTGGTCCTCGTCGCGGCGGCTTTGTGCGCTCTGGCCGTTTACCGGTTGCGCGTTGACCGCCCGGGTCCAAGTCCGGCATCGGCCAGCACGTCCCTCGCCAAGGCCTCGTCACCGCTCCCTTCAAATCTGGAAGGCACAAACGTTTCCTCAGCGACTACCACGAACACCCATTCCCACGGAGAGGAAGGCGAAAGCGCGGCGAACGATGCCGAAATCGCCGTCGGTCTCCTCACGCGTGGCAACGAGTTGCTCGCCGAAGGGAAGATCGAGGAAGCCGTGAAGGAGTATCAACATTCCCTGAGCCACGACGCGGGCTCCGAGGATACGCATTACAACCTGGCCATCGCCCTGACCCGGCTCGGCAAGGATGAGGAAGCCATTCAACACTACACGGAGGCGCTGAGGATTCTGCCGGACTACGCTGAAGCCCACAACAACCTTGGCAACCTCCTCGTCAAACGCGGGCAGTTCGAGGAAGCCGTGAAACATTTCAATGAAGCGCTAAACCTCAACCCGGACTCGGCTTCGACCCATAACAACCTGGGAACCGTCTTGGCGCGGCAAGGCAAGCTGACCGACGCGACCATCCATTTCGCCAAAGCGGTGCAACTCACGCCGAACTACGTGGACGCCCACTACAACCTGGCCAACGCGTATGTTTCCCAAGGCCGGATCGACGAGGCGATCGAGGAATTCCAGGAAACCCTCCGGCTGAAGCCTGATTTCCAGCCCGCCCTGCGCGCCCTGGGCAAGGCGCTGCAACGGAAAGGGCCGTAGGGCCGTTGGCAGAGCGCGAACGCGGATCGCGAGTTCTTCCTCTGACCTTCTGGTAGGGCGAGCCTGTCCCCAGCGAGCCGAGTCGGACGTGTTCCACGCAGGCCGAGCGGCTCGCCGGGACGGACTCGCCCTACCGCTGATCGGTTCAAGGGACGAGTGCATGG
>VHCZ01000367.1 GCA_016871535.1 Verrucomicrobiota bacterium | reverse complement strand
TCCGGTTTTGCTGGAGGCGATTTCGCTTTCTGGCGAGGCACGACGAAGGAGCATAGCCAGGGCTCTGCGACTGAGGAGAAACGAAGCCAGAAAGCGAAATCGCCCCAGCCCTCCGGGGCGGGGCGGCACCTGGCCGGCTGCGGCGTTGCTCGTCGGCCACAGCCCCAAAACGGGGATGCCTCGCAATGCGCGACGTAACCGGACGCTTTCCTTCCGCGTGTTCTCTACCTCGTCATCGGACACCACGAGCACGTCGAGGTCGCTATCCGCATGGGTTTCCCCGCGCACATATGAGCCGAACAAGATGATCTTGCGCGGTCGGCCTGTTTCAACCAGGCGATCGACGACCAGATTCACCTTTTCCGGCGTGATCGTCCAAGGCGGCTTTTGCGAGTCACTCATCCTGCCTTAGACAATGCCAAATCCAGGGCCATCACAACGGTCTAACCAAACAACTCCAGGATCGGTTCGCCCAGGCCGTCGCGCGTCACGTAGAAGGGACGCTTCTCGATTTCGTAGGCCAGCTTCGGAGAAATGCCCAACGCCCGGAACATGCTGGCATGCAGATCTTCGATGACGACCCGGTCTTTGAGCGTCTTGCAGGGCCGCTCGTCCGCGGTCACGCCGTGAAGATGCCCGCGTTTGATCCCGCCGCCGAACAGCAACACGCAGCCGGCGTCCGTGAAATGCCGGTGCATGCCGTAGTGTTTCAAGTCGTTGATCACCTCCGGAACTTCCACCTGGTCTTTGACCGTCTTGTCGGGTTTGCCCTCGACCAGCATGTCGCGGCTGAACTCGCTGGCCAGCACGATCAAGGTTCGATTGAGCAAGCCGCGCGTTTCGAGGTCGAGCACAAGCTGCGCGAGCGGCGCGTCGATGGTCTTCTTCATGTTGACCAATTTGGTGTGCCCGTGCTCGTGCGTGTCCCAGTTGAGGAACGGAATGTATTCGGTCGTGACCTCGATGTAGCGCGCGCCCACTTCCGCCAGCCGCCGGGCGAGCAGACATCCCAGTCCGAAGCGTCCGATGGTGGACGACTCGTAGCTGCCGGAGCGATTCTTGTCCGCGTCGTAACGTTTGCCTGGCTCGTAATCGGGCACATATTTGCGGATGTTTTCGAGCGGTTCCAGCGTGAGGTCGAAAGCTTTGGCGGCGGGCGAACTCAGGAGCTGGTGCGCGTTGTCGAGCGAACGGAGCAAAGATTCTTTCTGGTAATCGCTGCCGAACTCGCCAACGGGGCTGGCGGCAAGAAGCCTCTTGTAGATTCGATTACGATCTTCAAATCGGCTCGGAGTCATGCCCGCCGGCGGGCGCACGGCGTCGGCAGCTTGTTCCGGAAACGGAATGTTGAACGGCCCGTATTCGCTGCTGAGAAAACCAGCCGTCGAGAATGCCTTCAACTCTTCGCCTTCGCCGACGTCGAAGCGCTGCCCGATGTTGATGAACGCGGGCACGGCGGGATTCAACGGGCCAAGCGTCCGCGCCACGATGGCGCCGATGTGCGGCGCGGCGACGGTTTGCGGCGGCGCGTAGCCCGTGTGCCATTGGTATTGGTGGCGCGAATGCAGAATGAAACCCAGATCGCCCGCGGTGTAGGTGCGGATCAACGCGCCGCGATCCATCACGCGCGCAATGTTCTCAAAGCCCTCCGTGATCTTGATGTGGTCCACGGCGGTGTCGATCGCCGGGAACGTGCTCAAGACGCGGTCAGGGGAGAGGCCTTTCTCGTAAGGCGTGTAGAGCTTGGGATCGAACGTCTCGGTGTGCGCCATGCCGCCGCCCATCCAGAGCACAATGAGGGTGTCGGCAGTTGGGGTGATTTTCTCAAGCGGCTCGCTTTGGCCGGCGAAAAGTGGTTTGGGATAGCCAGCGGCGAGCGCCGACAGCGTGGCCGCGCCGGCGGTGCGTAGAAATTCGCGGCGGTTCCAAGTGGCATTCGTGTTCATAGGCAAAAGTTCAAAACGCTGAATTCATCGAAATGATTCCGGTGCATTTTTCGAATCGTCCGGATCTGTAGGCACGTCGGTTCCCCTCACCCTGGCCCTCTCCCCAAGGAGAGGGAGGCGCTCCGGCAGCCCCACCGAGCCTGGTTGTTTCCATCGTAGGATCAAGGATTCCCTCTCCCCAGGGGAGAGGGACAGGGTGAGGGGAAACAACGCGTTCATGGTGTCCTGGCCTAATAAATGAGTTGAAACTCCGGCAACATGGTCATGGCCCAGAGCAAGTCTTCGACGCCTTCCTTGCGGGCGGGCGTGCCGACGAGGACTTGCGCCAGGCGGAGTTCCTCCGCGGTAGGTTTTCGCGAGAGCACGCGTTCGTAAACTCGGATCACCAGCTCGTTCGCGCTGCGCCAGCCTTCCTGAAGGAGTTTCTCGGCGCCCTGTTTAAGCCGGTCAGCCAGGGTCGGACCGTTGGTCAATTCCAATGCTTGCAGTGTCGTGGCCACGGAGGAGCGGGTCGTGATGACTTGCTCGCGGTTCGGCCGGCCCAGAGCGACCATCAGCGGGTCGGCGTTGACCAGCGAGGCGCGGGCGTGCCCGTAAAGTCTGGCGGCGGAAACCAGTTCGGAGAAGGTTTTCCCGATCTTCCAAGGCGTCCTATCCGGTTCCCCCAATTCGATCGCCGGCTGCCAGCCTTCGGCGGCAAAATCTCCCTTCTGCCAGCCGTCGGTTCTTTCCGTGGACCAAACCCAGGAGGCGTCGCTGGCGAAGTCCATCACACTCTCCACCGGGATCTCGTTCACCGTGCGCTCCGCTCGGACATACGCAGAAACCAAAAGACCGGCCGGGTTCGATTGATCCGCTTCTTTGTTGTCGGGCGCCGATTTGTCGTTCGTCGCCGCGATACCGATCACGTTGCGGCCTTTCTCCAGGTGCGGGCGAATATCGATGAGGTTGGGTTTGGTGTGATCCCTTCCGGAGCCGGCGTCTTTTCCGTTGATATAAAGCCGGAAACTATTATCGCAAGCCACGACGATGGCGGCGGCGGCGGGCTTTTCGGACAACTCGATCGTTCTTCGGAAATACACGGTGCGCGGCTCGGCTTTATCCGCCGCGTGCGCCTCGTTCCAAATCCATTTGGGAGTCAATGGACCATTCGGTTGGCGAGCCGCGAAATCTGACCGCGCTGCCGGCAGCGTAAACCAGTGCCCTGTGACCGAAGCCAGCGCATCCACGTATTGCTCGGCGGACATGCGACGCACGAATGGCCCACGGAAGACGAAGTCCTTGGACTTTTGTTCTGACACGGGAACCGCGGGCATTTGGTATGCGTCCGAAGTCAGGATGCGCTCCATGGTGTGCTTCAGATTGTAGCCGTTCTCGACCAAATCCTCCGCCAGCCAATCGAGCAGGTCCGGATTCCACGCCGGGCTTTCCATGTCATCGACCGGCTCCACCAGTCCCCGGCCCGTGAATTTTGCCCAGAGGCGATTGACGATGGTTCGCGACAGCCGGCCGTTTTGTTTTTGAGTGATGATCTCGGCGAGGCGTTTGAGGCGTTCGGATTTGGGCGCTTGAGGATCGAGAGCGCCAAGCTCCGGATAAAGGAATTTCATACCCGCCCTTTTCCCGGTCGGTTTGTCGCACTGGATCATCTCCAGTTCGTTCGTGGCATAAATGCTGGCCAGTCCGTAGGCGTCGGCCAAAGCCCAATCGTTGATGAAGCTGTCGTGGCAGGAGGCGCACTTCAGATTGACGCCCATGAACACCTGGGAAATGTTTTGCGCGGCTTGCATCTGGGGCGTCTGGCTGGCGTTGACGACACCGCGCCAGACGATGCCGTTGACGAAGCCTTCCGATTCCGGCGTCGGGTTGATCAACTCGGCCACGAACCGGTCGTAGGGCATGTTCTTCGCCAGCGCCGCGTAAAGCCAGCCGGTGATCTGCTTTCGGCCATTGTCGATGTAGCCCGTGCCCTTGTAGTCGTTGCGCAAAACGTCGTTCCAGAAAGACAGCCAGTGTTCGGCATAACGCGGATCGTCGGCCAACAGTCGCTTAACCAGGCGCTGCCGTTTGTCGCGTGACCGGTCGGCCACGAAATCCTCCAGTTCCTCGCGAGGTGGGAGCAGCCCCAGCACGTCCAGATAAACGCGGCGGGCGAAGACCGCGTCGCTGACCGGTTTGTCCGGCGCGAATTTCTGAGCGGCAAAATACGGGAGCAAGATCAGGTCAATCGGATTCCTGGTCCGCGCCGCTCGCGCAGAAATCGCGGGCAATTCGGGTTTGCGCGGATGCAGATTGATCGGAGGCATTCTCCCGAAACTGACGCCTTCGTCCCAGGACAATCCCTGGTCGATCCAGGCGCGCAACAGGCCGACCTGCTCGCGCGTCAGCTTCGAGCCTTTCTGAGGCATCACATTGTCCGGGTCCAGGCCGGAGACCAGCTCGATCAGGTAACTTTCGGCGCTTTTGCCTGAAACCACCGCCGGTCCGGACTGGCCGCCGCTCAGGAGCGTTTCGCGCGTGTCCAGGCGGAAATCGCCTTTGCTCTTCCCGCGTCCGTGACATTTGATGCAACTCGCCTCAAAGATGGGTTTGATGTCTTTGCTGAAGTTGACAGGGCGCCCGGCAGGCTGCGGCAGAGCCGCGATCTGTTCCGGGGTCAGTTTCGCTTCCGCGAAGCGGGCCGCCATCATGGCGAAGACACAAGCGAGCATTGGAAAATGGCGCATCATCGATTGTAAAACTTACGCCGCGGCTCCCAAAAATACAGTCGAAAGTTGGCCATTGCCTCAGCGGTTTATGGCCTGTCGTTCGGGCCAGCTTCCTTCCATCTTCCTGCACTCCCTTCCCTCCACGATCATTACTCGCTTCATCGCTACTATGGGTGCTCTGACTTCGTCTTGGGCGGCTCTTCGGCCT
>VHCZ01000366.1 GCA_016871535.1 Verrucomicrobiota bacterium | reverse complement strand
CCGAATTGGCCCGGAATACGCAGCAAACTCGTCGCGCTCGTCTGGTCTGCCTTCCTGCAGTTTCTTGAGGAACTCCGGCGTGATGAGCTGGCCCAGCCGCGCCGCAAGCTCAGGGTCAGCTCTACGATCTTTTCCTAATTCCCATTCAACCGCATTCGCCAGATGCACCGACTCAGCTTTGTCGAGGCGCACGCCTAACCTCCCCAAGATAGAAGCGATCTGCCTGTTAGAACAAATGCAGCCTACGGACACCCTTCGCTGAAAACCGGGCCAAAAGCTGACGGTCTTGAAAATCTGCTCGCGATCAAGTGCGCCCGCCGCCACATGGTGCAGGTCGGGGAGGCGTGTCAACGTGCGGTAAAGGCTCCACAAGCCGGTCGGCAGGGCGGGGCAACTGCGATAGAAACACTGCAGCCCGTCCGTTTCAGAGTTCCAGAGGATTCGCCGCGCCAGTGTCGCAAGAGGACTGCGGTCGTCTTTTGGGCACTTGTCGGCGAAACGACGCCCCAGCATGTCCCAGAGGCTTTCCCAGAAAGCGTGCGCCGTGGTTCCACTCGCAAGATCCAGTTTTTCACTAAACCCCTGCCAGTCTTCGCAGCTCAGTTTCCAGATCGTGACTAGCCTGACGGCTACCGCGACCGCCAAGCCGCTGGCGAGCTGTTTGTTCTGCTCCGACTGAAAGGCCAATTGCACCCGGCCCACATCCGGCTCGAACGGTCCATTAACTGCAAACCCGTAGCAGGGCGTGTCCCGCGTCGGTGCTGTCACCCAGAACACGGGTACGTCATCAGGCAACGGGAGAAAACCATCCGAGCCCAACCCCAACAGGAACTGAGCGCGGTCGTTGTCAATGGACAGCGACAGCACCAGAGCTCTTCTGGGACCACCCTCGAGATGGTCTAACGCGCCAAACTCGATACATCCCTCTAGTTCGAGTCGCTTCGGATGCCACCGAACTTCCACGTCTTGCTCCTCGTTCGAGCAAAGGCGCAATCGCTTCAACCGACGCGAGAACACAACCAGCAGCGACGCCAGCCTCCGGAACAAACTGAGCACTTGGCCGGCGGATTGCGTCTGGGCTGGCAGTCGGATTAGAGTACCCCGTCGCCAGTGGTCTGGGGCCAACATCTTGAGTGTGGCCTCCAAGGCCGTCCGCTCAGTCTCGTTCAGTCGGACTGGGTAGATTCCGCCGCGAATAGCGAAATCCACGCTCCCGCTCAACACCTCCGGGCCATCAGTGACAAGAAAAACACTCTTGAAGCCGAGTCCGAACTTGCCGGTCAGAACCGTTTCGCCCTGAGCCGAAATCTCTGATTTGTCCGAGATGGCTGGAACAAGCATCTTTTCCAAGTCACGGTCAAAGCCTGCGTCTCGACAGTTGATCCCTTCGGTCCCTGCGAACTCGTTGATTAGGCGACCCCAGTGGGCGAAGACCAGACTGTCGCCTGCGTCAATCGCAACGAAACCTAGCCGAATCGCAGCCTCGCTGGGATCAATTCCCAATTTGAGTAATTCCGCAACCGCGTCATCGGCGTTCTGCCACAGTTCGAATGGAATGGAGGAAGCGGCGTATTGGAACTCCGAAAGCTTGCGCTTAACGCCGCCAAGCACGACTGCCTGGACCAGTGGGTCTCCAGCGAGAAGGCCTCGAATTTTCTCGCGTGCCTGGCGGCGCAGATCGGCGGAGCGGCGCGATATCAACTTGTGAACGTCCTCGACCGCTTCCTGCCTTCGAGCATCATCCCAGAGGCCGAGCGCCTCCTTCAGGTTTGGATGTGACTGCGCTCCGATCTGGCGTAGAAACGCCAGAGCCTGATCCACAATCATGTTTTGGGCGACCGCAACATGAAGTTGAGTCGCTTTGGACAGTTTCTCGAACAGTGGCCGGACGTCCACCTTCGCCCGCAGCGCCTGGGCGAGCACGGCCCCCGCCGTTTCACGTAGAAGAGCCAGCAATACTTCCTCGGTATAATTGCCGCGGTCAAGGGCCAGCTTGCGAAGCCTCAAACGGCAAACCGAGTGGCAATCTTCCTGCCACGCTTCGATCGAATAGCCGTGATATGGGAGGAGCAAGGTGCTTGGCTGGTCCGCCAGTCGTGCTTCGAACTCGTTACCGAGGATTGAACACACCACAGCGCAAGGTTCTGTGACGATAAGGAGTCTAAACTCTCGTCGTCTAATGCGATCACGAATTCTCCCCAAGGTCCCGCGGGTTTGATCGTTCTCCTCAAGCCAGTCCAGAACTTCTTCGGGTGACCAAGTGGAAAAGAACTCCCTGCTCAGACTCTGGGCACCTGCCCCCAAAAGACAAAGCAAAGCGCCGATCGGCTCGCAGGCCGATAGTGTCGTCCGCCAAGGATTGAACAATCCCCGAAGGGTTGCAACCAGACCCGCCGCCGATTGGTCCGAGACATCCGGAACCTCCTCGATTGGTTCTGGCAAGTCGGGTTGTTCTGCACGCAGCACCTCGAGCGCTCGGGAGATCCGCTGGTCGAGCCGATCTTCTGGATGAATGCTGTCGTGCGCGAATGCCAATTTCTGCGGTGCCCTAGCGGCTCCACTTGCGCTCACCAATTTCACACCATCGGCCTTGAGGACTGTAGTGGCAAAACCGGGTCCAGCTTCGGCAACGGCGGTCAGGTAGCGGAGAATGACGTTTACGGCTCGCTCGCGGGCTTCCGCGGTTGCTGCTTCGTGGACATTCGCCAAGTGCTTCAGCACCTCGGCGTAAGCGTTCTCACGAAGTCGGCCACTGATGCTTTGGAGGAAAGTCGGGAGCAGGCTCCGTACAGAATCCTCAGCGTGCATCGCCTTGACAAGCCGAACGACCGGTAACGCCTGCTCTGGCATCTCGCCAAGCGTCCTAACCCAGTCGGCGACCAACTCGGGAGTCCACTCGCACGAGAGCCCGGTGGACCAGGCTCCATCGCTTTGGAGAAGCGCTGCCAGCGCCGGCAGCGCCTCGTTGGGAGCGGGCAGAACTTCGTTCTTAAATTTCCCGAACCGCCCGTGGCTCCGCACCGCTTCGCTCACACGCAAGAGCGGCACGCGGCCGAAAAGAACATTCGGCGGGAGTCCATCCAATTCCGCGTCCACACCTGGAACATGCAGCACTTCTGCGGGTTTAACCGCTGTGTCGTTGGCCAGCGGCAGCCATGCGACAGTTCGTATCTGATCCCTCAATGCCACTCGCAAGTATTCCATCTCGCTGACGGCTGTCAGGATTACATCCCACCATTGGCATGGGCTCGAGTGGCCTAGCGCGATCTCGATCACCGCTTCCCAGCTCAGCTTCTTGACTAGCTGATTGGAACCGTCCGGACTTGCGAATCGTGCATATCCAGGACGGTCGCGCAGGCGCGTCACGAGTGAGTTGAACTGGTGCGGTAGATTTTCAAATGTGTCGTCGTCCACATAAGTGAGGGGACCTATGCGGACGCGATGGCCATCCATTGTCTCGTGGATGTTCAGGTCGCGAAGAACTTTCACGTCGTCGAAGTGCAGTAGAATGAAATCGCATTCCTCGTGCGAGAGGCCTGAGCAATCCATATCCGTAGGCCCGACCTCGCCGATAAGCGCCTCAATGTTCGGCTCTGAGGCTGGAACCAGATTCAAACACTGCCGTTGGTACGCTGTGAGACCGAGTTCTCCTGCTGCCGTGGCTGTTACGCGGCGCCAGGGTTGTTTCGCCGCTTTCAGCGCGTTTTCAAGCAGCCGCGACAGCACAGGCGTGGCCCCGGTCTCGTCGAACAGTATTGCCGCTTCCCGCCACATTCCGATGTCCCCGTGCAGCAGGCAACGAAGCGCCGACCACGCCTCCGGGCCAACTTTTGCGGCGCGTGGCAAGAGGCGGTCAAAAAGCGGTTTCCGGCTCGCGAAAGCCTCTGCCAAGCGCGAGGTTGCGGAAAGAAGCTCAACACACGCCGACTCTTCGCAGTGTGAGGCGGACAGTTCCAGTACCTTGGCGACTTCAGGCTCGATTAGAAGCAACCTTAGTTCCGGCGCAGCATTCCCGAATTCTTTCGCCCAGTCTCCACCGCCCGTAAACAGACACCGATTGTTGCTCCTCGTTTGCACATCGGTGAAGGCGACTGCGTGGGCCGCCGCGCCGGGTTCACGAGCGGAGAACAGGGGAAGCTGTTGGATCTCGTTCCTCCAATCGGCAGGCCTCTCTCGGCATGCCTTCAGCAGCCGGACAGCGATGCTGGAACGGTGTTCAATAGCATCCTCCGCGTTCAACATCAGCCGTCCCAGTCTGTGCAGCAACGTCACCAACGGGGACCACATGAGAGATCCGCTGTCGTCCGCGTCGCGGAAATCCTGCCAGAGCAATGCCACTCGCAGCTCCGAGTCTGCGAGGCTACGCGCGATTTGTGAACTAACTTCCGTGGATTTCGTCGGCAGACGGACGATGGCCGTCGCGGGCAACCGTTTGAAAAATTCTTTCCAGAGGCGAGCTAAATCGTTGTCTTTAGGAAGTCGGTCGCTCACCAAACGATTGGCCATACGAACCATCGCAGCAGTAAGCATCGAATCGGCTTCGCGCTCGCTGGCGCGTTGTGGAATGAGCTTCAGTAGGTACGACAGATGTCCAAGATAGTGGAACGCTGAAGCCGGCACACCATCCAGCAATGTCGCCATTTCCTCATCGCTTAGTGAGTCGGGCCGATGGTCTGCCAAGTACGGCTTGCCTTTAAAGGAAACGGCGATTTCTGCACTCACGGCTGCTAGCGCCGGGAGGGAGGGTCAGAGTTCCTCAAGCGCATCTGGCACATCGAGCCTTCACGGGGAGCTTGCCTGGTGTCAGGCAGGGCGTAGGCTCCCGCCGCAAGGAGGTCGGTTATGGCCTGTGGTTCCAAGGAGGCC